>DASYMM010000245.1:0-3502 GCA_036009085.1 Pyrinomonadaceae bacterium
GCCGAGCTGGTTGCCGAGTTGCAAAAGGTTCGAGCGCGAAACTTCGTAGATGTTCACGTCCATCACGACCTCTGCGCGATCCTTATCAATGGCTTGCAGCAGTTCGGCGATAAGCCGGATGTTTTCCGGCGTGTCGCGGACGGTGATCGAGTTGGTGGCCTTGTTGGGCGTCACCTGCGGCTGGCGTCCGGCGGTCGGCGGCAAGGAAGACTGAATCAAAGAGCGCGCGTCGTTCGGGTCAATGTTCGACAGGTAGAACGTGCGCAGGACGAGTTGTTGATACTGCCCGCGTTTCGATTGATCAGCGACGAGGATGGTGCGGCGGTCGAGTTTCTGGAAGAAGAGATTTTGCGACAGGAAGATGTGATCGAGCGCGCGCGCCGTCGTCACGTCTTTGAGATTGATGTTGACGGTGCGGCCTTTGGGGAAGTCGCGGTCGAAGAGCACGTTGAGGCTCAGTTCGTCGCCGAGTTTGCGTATGAAGCCTTCGAGGTCGCCGTTGTAGTTGATGACGCGAAGCTGCTCCGTGCGCGTGGGCGGCAGAGCCTCCGAAGGACGTTGCTGTTGCTGCCCCTGCTGGCCGTTCTGCGCGCCCGCCGTGTAAGACGTGGGGACGATAACGGCCGCGCCCGTCGAAGGCGTGCCGTTCGAGCGGTTGGGCACGTTGTTCGTGCCGCCGTTCGTGCCGTTGACGATGGGGTCGCGCCCCTCTTTCTCGCGTTGCAGGCGCAGCATGCGCTCCATCTCGGAGGCGGCGAGTTCGTTGATCGGGTCGTAGCCCATCGCCTGCCGGTAAGCGTTGTATGCGCCCGCGAAGTCGCCCTGCTCGGCGAACGTGCGTCCCTGCTCCATGAAACGCTGCGAGGCGTTGAAGATGGCGCGGCGATAGTGGAGTTGATACTCGATGTCGGAAGGGTTGGCGGCGACGGCGAGCGCGAATTCCTGCGCCGCCCGTTCCCATTGCATCGCGCGCTCCTGTTCCAAACCGCGCTTATAATTCTTCTCGCCCTTCTTCGCCAGCACCGCCACCGGAGCGGCCAGCAGGCACAAAACCATCAAGAGGGAGGCGAAGCCACGCACACTAACTGTTAGTTTCATTTCGATCCTCAAAATAAATCCGCGTTCGGTCTGGGGTTTCAGCAATCAGCAAGCATCGGGCGGGGCTGATCACCTGAAGTGTTTACACGTCGAGCAAGAGAGAGCGTTCCAAAAAGGCAAGCAGCGACAGACCTTTAAAGCCGCAAACCGTGTCCTTTTTTTAACTACTGACCGTCGCCGTTAGCTTTTGCGCCGGCGCCGTTGCCGTTCAACTGAACTTCTTCGACAAACGTGGCGCGGTTGATTTCGTGTAGCGTAGAGACGCCGGACAAAACTTTCTTGAGCGCGGATTCGCGCAAACTGGCGAGACCTTCCTGCTCCGCCGCGCGGCGCACTTCCGAACCGGGGCGTCGTTCGATGATCATTTCGCGCACGTTGTCCGACAAGTTGAGCAGTTCGTGAATCGCGGTGCGCCCGCGATAGCCCGTGTGGTTGCAGGCATCGCAGCCGACGCTCATATAAAAGACGCGCTCGCGGTAGGCGTCAGGCTTCAAGCCAGATTCGATCAACTCGTCGGCGGTCGGGTGGTAAGGCCGCTTGCACACGTCGCAGAGCATGCGGATCAGTCGTTGCGCGAGCACGCAGTTCAGGGACGAGACGAAATTATAAGGCTCGACGCCCATGTTCAGGAAGCGTCCGATCACGTCAATCACGTTGTTGGCGTGGACGGTCGTGAACACGAGATGCCCCGTGAGGGCGGATTGGATGGCGATCTGCGCCGTCTCGTTGTCGCGGATTTCGCCGACCATGATCTTGTCGGGGTCGTGGCGGAGGATCGAGCGCAGGCCGCGCGCAAACGTCAGACCCTTCTTTTCGTTGACGGGAATCTGCGTGATGCCGTGCAACTGGTATTCGACCGGGTCTTCAATCGTGATGATCTTGTCTTCTTCGTTCCTGATCTCGTTCAGAGCGGCATAAAGCGTCGTCGTTTTGCCCGAACCCGTGGGGCCTGTGACGAGCACCATGCCGTAAGGCTCCGCGATGTAGCGTCGGAAGTTGCGCAAATCTCCGGCGTCGAAGCCGACCACGTCGAGGCGCAAGTCTTTGAACTCTTCGTTGATCTGTTCCTTGTCGAGAATACGAATCACTGCGTCTTCGCCGTGGACGGTCGGCATGATGGAGACGCGGAAGTCAACGGTGCGGCCTTTGTAGCGGACGCGGAAACGACCGTCCTGCGGCACGCGGCGTTCGGCGATGTCGAGTTCGGACATGACCTTGATGCGCGAGATCAAAGTCTGGTGATAGGCGAGATCAATCGGGTCAACTTTCGCGTAGAGCGCGCCGTCGATGCGGTACTTGACCTGCACTTCGGTGTCGCGCGTTTCGATGTGAATGTCGGAGGCGCGCGATTCCATCGCGTTGAAGATGATCGTGTCAACGAGCTTGATGATCGGCGACATGTCGCTGTCGGTCGCCAGCCGATCAAGGTCTAAGACTTCGTCGCCGTGCTCGGTCTCTTTGACGAGCGAGATGCGGAAGTTGGAAGTCGCTTCTTGGAGGACGCGCTGCGTGGCGTCGCCCTTTTTGAGCACCACGTCAATCGCCCCGGCGGTCGCGACGTGCGGGACGATGCGTGCGCGCAGCGCGGACGCGAGTTCGTCGAGGCGTTCGAGGTCGCTTGGGTCGGCCATCGCGACGTGAAAGCGTCGGCCTTCGCGGCGCAGCGGCACGACTTGATAGCGGAGCAGCAAATCGACGGGAATTTCGCTGAGGAGCGCGTAATCAATCGGCGAATCGCCTTCGGGCGGCAGCAGATCGATGTAGGGCAGGCGGTAGCGGCGTGCGAGTTCCTGCGCGGCGCGCACTTCGGGCGGCAGCGTGGTGTGAATTTCGGCGTCAAAACCGCCGCGCGCGTTCGAGTTTGCGCCGTTTGCGCCGTTTCCGCGCACGAGCGTCGCGTCGCCTTCTTCCAGCGTCAGCCTGTCGTCGAGGGTCTTGCTCATTTGGTCTTCTGAAATTCTTACCCGGCTAAACTTCTTGTCTTAATTTAAGCTTCATGACTTCTATTTAAACTTCGTGTCCTGTGTCTGATGCGCGAAAAGGGCTGTGGATTGCCCGTCAGTTACCGACCGCCGTGCGCTCCTGAGACGTTTGAGATGGATTGAATAATCGGGAGATAAATCGCCAGCAGGATCGTGATGACGACGCCGCCCATCACCAGCAGAATCGCAGGTTCGAGCACGGTCGTCAACTGCTCAAGCCGGACTTCCGACTCGGCATCGTAGAAGGTCGCCACCTCGTCCAGCATCTCGCGCAAACTGCCCGAACGCTCGCCCACGCCGATCATATCCAAGCCCAATTCCGGTATCCAATCCGCCGCCTCAAGGCTCTCCGTAAACGAACGCCCCTCCTTGATCATCGGCAAAATGCCCGTCGAGCGTGCGCGCAACTCTTTGTTCGTGAT
>DASYMM010000246.1:0-3518 GCA_036009085.1 Pyrinomonadaceae bacterium
GGAGCAGCCGGTAAAGGCGGCAGCAAGAAGAGCGGCGGCGCGAAGAAGGGCGGCGGCAAGAAAGACGCGAGCAAGAAGGGCGCGAGCAAGTCTGCCAGCAAGAAAGGCGGCGCGTCACAGTTAAGCCAGTCGCAAAGCGACGCGCAGAAATCGTCAGCCCGTCAGGGCGGCGGTAGCAAAAAAGGCGCGGGCAAGAAGGGTGCCAGCAAAAAGGGTGGCAGCAAGAAGGGCGGCGCGAAGAAGAGTTCCAAGAAGGGCGGCGGTCAGAAGGCCGCGAAAGGGATCGTGCGTCGTGTGTTGGCCGGTGCGGCAGCCGGGTTGGTGAGCGGCGCAGTGGCCGCGGTGCTCCCGCCGCTTGAAGAACAGGCCGGGATCACGCCCGTCGGCACAGAAGAAGCGAAAGGCGGCGGCGGACAAAGCGGCGGCAAGGGCGGCAGCAGCGGCGGTGGACAAGGCGGAGGCGGTGGACAGGACAGCGGCGGCAGCGGCGGCAACTCCTAGACATACGCTTCTCGAAACTGCGGGCGGACACAGACACCTCCCGTCGGCAGGACGTTTCAAAGAAAAGCGACTCCGTGAATCTCTCACGGAGTCGCTTTTCTTTCGGCTCAAACTTTGCGCCCTGCGCTTCGACCGCGCGGGCGGCGCGCACCGGGTCGTCATCGCCGCGCTTTGGCCGCCAAGCTGCGGGCTACGGTTTTTTGTACTTGTCTATTAACGCTTGCAGCCCTTCGGTCGAGTTGTTGTGGCGGTATTTATAGTAGCCCTCCAGATCGGCTTTCAGTCCCACGCGCATCGCGTCGTACTGCGGGTTGCCTTCCGTGAGCGCGATGGCGTGCGCGTAAGCGTCAATCACTTCGTCCATCTGCGCCTCGGCTTTTTTGAGCAGGGCGGCTTTGTCCGTGCCCGTCGCCGCTTTATGCTCCTGCGCGAGCCGCTGGTACTCGTCGTTCGCCATGTTGCTCATCACCACATAGTTGATCGGATCGTGCGGGTTCAGCCCGACCGCCTTGGTGATCTTGGCTTTGGCGTCGGCTTTGTCTCCGCTCCGCAGGGAGATGATGGCGAGCCACTGGTACAACTGCGGCAACCACTTCGTCCTGTAATCAGCCCACCGCGCATCGCTCACCTTCTCAGGCTTCTTGTTGCCTTCGATCAACTCGACAGCCTTGAGTCCGTATTGCTTGCTCTGCTCGATATATTTTCCATTTCCCTTTTCGGCTTCTTGCAGCCCGCCGCGCGTCAGGTTGATCATCGCGGCCAGAGGGTCTGGGTTTTTGTCGAGCGCGGTCGCGGCGAGCGCAAACGCGTCGTCGAACCGGTTGACGGAAGTGTAAGCGGAGACCAGATGCGGGTTGACGAGATCGGCGTCGCCCGGCGCGTTGAAGACTTTGAGATAACTTTCGCTCTGCGCGATCTGTTGCGCGGGGTCTTGCGTCAGCCCGATCCGTTCGGCGACGAGCGGAGCCAGTTGCGGGCGCAACGCGCTGTTCGGATACTTTTTGATGAACTCGCCCACCGCCGCGATCATCGCAGGCACGTCGGTTATGGCCTCAATCGCCTTGGCCGCTTTCAGTTCCGCCTCCGGGACTTTCGGCACGTCTTTCTTGTCCTTCTTATCTTTCCCTTGCTCCTGCGGCGTCGGCGTGTTCGACGCGAGAACGTTTTCTTTCGCGTTGCCGGCGGCAAACGCCTGAACGGTCGTGAACGACATCACGCAGGCGGTGCAGAGGGCAAGGGCACGCATCGCGTGCAATGCTCTGTTTCTCATGTGCGATCCTCTTCTATGATCTTATTAAACCGCTTCGACTCAGGGGAAGTTTCTGTGCCGTCGAATATACTCCAACGCGCAACCGACGCGCCACTCCCGAATACGCGCCCGCGCTCGCAAACGGCGCGCGGCTAAACAGAACGTCCGTGCCGCGCGAAAACGTCTCAGACTTTCGCGCGGCACGGACGATGTTGCGGCTACTGCTGCTGCTGTTGGCGCGAGCGGGTTGCGCCGTCAATTCAAGTTTGGCGAATCAATTTATTTGCCGTTCAGCTTGGCGAGTTCCTTCGCCAGTTCGGGCTTGGTCTTTTGCAAGACCTGCATTTCGCCCGCGAGGGCTTTGGAGTCGTCCATCAGGTAATAGACCACGCCCAGATTGTAGTGCGCCAGCGCATAGTCGGGATTATGTTCGAGCGTTTTTTTGAACGACTCGACCGCCTGCGGCCAATCTTCGAGTTTGGTGTAGGCGAGACCCATGTTGTAATAAGCGTCCGCGTAGTCGGCCTTGAGTCTGGTCGCTTCCTTAAACTCGTCGATGGCTTCCTGATGTTTACCAAGCGCGGCGAGCGACAGCCCCAAGTTGTAATGCGGCGTGTGCAATTCCGGCAGGTGGCGAATCACTTCCTGCAAAGTGGCGACGGCCTGCGCGTGTTCGTTCAGCCGCGAATAGACGTTCGCGAGGTTGAACTGCACGCTCATCAGATCAATTTGCGTGTCGCCCATGCCTTCATCAATTTTGAGTGCGGCGGCGCGCTTGTAGGCGGCGGCGGCCTCTTTGTTTTTACCCTGCGACTCGTAAATCTGGCCGAGGTTGTATTGCGGGCGGAACAGGTCGGGCTTCAATGCGCCCGCGCGGGTAAATAGATCGACCGCGCCTTTAATGTTTCCCTGACCGAACTGCTCCGCACCGCAGCTGAGCATCTCTTCATAAGTCAGGCACCCGCTGCGCGTCGCCCCGCCGGTCACCAACTTGTCCGAGGCATCCCGATCCGCAAACTTCTCAAAACCCTTCGCGCCCGGCGGCAACTTCTTCTTCTTCTTGGCAGGCGCGCCCGGCTGGCTTGACGAATTAGACTGCGCGCTCCACGCACTTCCAGCCGCGCCCAACCCGACGACGCATAGCACGGCGACGACCAACGCACGGCTCGCATACATCAACATTTTCGCCATTTCTTCTCCTTCTCTCATCATTAAAGAATGATTCCTCTCATCCGGCAGGCTCGTTTAGGAGAGCATGTAGAGGCGGCAATTCTATCTCAATTGCGCGAGGCGCGCCCGTAATTTCCCACTCCACCCGGCTTCAAAAGCGCGCCGCAGTTTACCAACGCGCGCCTCGCCTGAGATGCTTTCACAGCGTAGTTTAGTTTACTCCGAAACACTTTCTCTCAAAACATTCATTGACGCGCATTCTCTTCGTTACCCGACGCTCCTACTGCTGCTATCGCCAATCGCCGACGAGGACGAAGGGCGACCAGTAGAAGGGCGCGCTGTATTTCTTGCCCGCGATCATGGAGAGTTGCGACGCGCGCATCGCGGCTGCGCTGCCCCCGCCCGCGAGCAGACGCCTGTAAAACTCCGGCATCAACACGGCGGTTGATTGATCGCCGACAGACCACAGGCTGACGCCGACCGTCGGCGCGCCCGCGTACATGAAGGCGCGCGTGAGTCCGATGACGCCCTCGCCGCGTCGCTCCTTGCCGAGTCCCGTCTCGCAGGCCGAGAGCATGACGAGCGGCGTGCCGAGTCG
>DASYMM010000247.1:0-4323 GCA_036009085.1 Pyrinomonadaceae bacterium
AAAGAATTTTTTCCGCAGAGCACGCGGACGAAGCCGAGTCAGACCCGGCGAAAGATTTTCACACCATCGGCACGCTCGCGGACATGCTGCAAGTCGCGCCGCAGTGGGAGCACGCGGTTGAAAGTATCTTCGGGTCGTACCTGCAAACCGTGATCGTGCCGACGCCCGACGACGCTTTCCGCGCCGCCGCGTGGCTCGAAGCGAACAATGCCGGACGCGCCACTTTCCTCGTCGCCGGACTCCACGGCGCGAGCGCGGAAACTGACAACGACTATCTTTCGCGCGGCACACTGACCGACGCGTCCGAGCGTCTGACCGGACTCCGGCTCGGCGACTTGCTCGGCGCGCCGCGCGAGATCGCGTCTGTGCTCGCGCGCACGCTCCCGCGCGAGATGAGCGCGCGCCTCGCGGATGACTTGGAAGGCGCGATGACTCTCTCGTTCACGACGGGCGACATGTGCGTCACGCCGCGCGGCGAATGGGTGGCTGGCGGGCAACTGCTCGGCGCAGGGAATCCGCACGCGGTCGAAGAAGGCACGGGGCTGCTCGCCTTCAAACGCGAGATGCGCGAACTCGAATCGCGCGCCGCAGACCTCGCTTCGGAAGTTATCTCGGCGGAGGATTCAGTGAGCGCGGCGCGTGCGCGTCTCGTCGAGTTGGAAGATGCGCTCGTCTTGATCGCCGAACAGATCGGGCGCGAGGAGCGCGAGCAAGTGGCGCGCGAACTGAACGCCGCGCAGTTGACGCAGGAGATCGAACGCGCGGCGCGACATCTGCGCGTGGTGGCCGACGACACGGCGCGGCTCGCAGAGGAGCGGCGCGAACTGGAAGCGCGGCGCACGCAAGGCGCGGCGGAAGCGGAAGCGGCGGAAGCGGCGCGTCTGGCCGCCACGCTGTCGGTCGCGGAAGCGGCGGAGCTTTTGGCCGCCGAACGACGCGCGGCGGAAGTCGAAGGCGAGCAGTTGAACCGTCAACGCATGGCCTCTGCCGCCGCCGCCGAACGCAGGCGCGCGACGGCCTCCGAACTGCGGCGCATGGAGACGGAGAATGCAGACCTCGAAGCGCGTCTCGAACGTCACGCCGCCGAGATCGAGGAGATGCGTGCGCGCCTCGCGGACTTGCGACGCGCGATGAGCGAGATGGACGCCACCGCCGGGACGGTTGAAAGCGAACGCGCCGCGCGCGAAGCGGAAGTGGCGACTGCTGCCGGGCGTCTCGCGGAAGCGCGTGCCCGCGCCGACGCGCTCTCGGATGAGTTGACGGAATTGAATCATCGCGCGGCGGCGGCGCGTGATGCGCGCGCGACGCTCGAAGTGAACCGCGCGGAGACGACCGCCCGCCTGAACTACCTGCACGAAGCCTGCATGGCCGAACTCGCGCAATCTCTCGAAGAGATCGTCACGGCTTATGAGCCGGATGCGGAGTTTGATCTGGAAGCGGGGCGTGCGCGGGTCGAAGAGTTGCGCGCAAGGGTCGAGAGTTTCGGCGCGGTCAACATGATGGCGCTCGAAGAACTCGCCGAGTCGGAAGAACGCCTGACGTTCCTGACGACGCAGCGACAGGACATCGTTGACGGCATCTCTTCGACGGAAGAAGCCCTGCGCGAGATCAAGCGTCGTTCGCGCGAGCGTTTCCGGCAGGCGTTTGAAGAGATCAATCGCAACTTCGGTCAACTCTTCCTCGAACTCTTCGGCGGCGGTCGCGGCGAGATGAGCATGATCGATGCCGACGACGTGTTGGAGTCGGGCATAGACATCATCGCGCAGCCGCCGGGCAAGCGTCTGCAAAACGTGTTGTTGCTCTCGGGCGGCGAGAAGGCGATGGCCGCTCTGTCGCTCGTGCTCGCCATCTTCCGTTATCGCCCCTCGCCGTTCTGCCTGCTCGACGAAGTTGACGCGCCGCTCGACGAGGCCAACATCGGTCGCTTCACGGCGAAGATCGCGGAGATGGCAACCAGCACGCAGTTTATCGTCATCACACACAACAAGCGCACGATGGAGATCGCACGCGCGCTCTACGGCGTGACGATGCAAGAAGTCGGCGTCTCGAAACTTGTCTCGGTGAAGTTTGATTAAACGTGAAGAGAGAGAATTTACTCAAGGCCGTTTTAGTCGTCGCCGCGCTTCTCGTCCAGAGCGCGGCGATTGACGCTACAGCCGTAACAGCGGCGGCGCAAAGCAAGAAAGCCACGCGACGTAAAGCGAGCCGGACGGCGGGCGTCAAAACGTCTCCCGAAGGCGCGACGACAGCGGCGACGCCCGACGCGCCGGACGCAGACGCTGAAACGCCCGCGCCCATCAAAGCCAACAACCGTGGCGCGAAGCCGGAACCCTCCGGCTCGCCCGCCAAAAAAGGGACGGCGGCAACGTCGCCGGACGCTGCGACCTCGACGGCGGTGCGCTACTCTTACGAATTCAAACAACCGGAGTTTAACGTCAGCCGGATTTTGATCGAGCACGATGCGGCGGGGCGCGGCCAGATTTCTTTCGTGCGGAAGGACAGCGCGGAAATCTTCACAGACCCGCTCGAAATCTCGCCCGCCGCGCTCGCGCGCATCACAGCCGCGTGGGAAGCCTTGAAGTTTCTTGAGTCGGACACGAACTATCAAGACGAAAAACAGTTTCCGCATCTTGGCACGATGACCCTGCGAATGCGACAGGGCACGCGCGAACGCACGGCGGAGTTCAACTGGACGCACGACGAGCAGGTGAATGCGCTCGTCAAAGAATATCGAGGCATCGGCGAGCAGCAACTATTCATCTTCGATGTCACGCTGGCGCGGCAGTATCAACCGTCCGACACGATCAAAATTTTCAAACGCCTCGAACACCTCCTCGACCGCAAAGAACTCTCCGACATCGCGCAACTCGTCCCGCTCCTGCGCGACCTCACGACGGACGAACGCATCCCGCTCATGGCGCGCAACCACGTCACACGCCTGCTCAAGAAAATTGAAAAGTAAGATTTACCCTGCCGGTGACTGCGCAGTTGGCGCGCGCGGCTTGTCTGTTCGCATAAACCATAGTAAGGCTTCACCGACACCTAAGAATACAATTCCGAAGAGAAAAAGGAGCACGGATAAGATATGCACGTATGGTGTTGCTATGATCCCCAGATTCTCCCTCAGGGAATTGACAGTCCCACTTATATTTAGCCACAAGCAAGCACAATAGAAATAAAAACCTGCGAGCGCCAGACTTACGAAGAAAGGAAGCAACAGAGCCTTCTTCATATGCGCATTTTCTTCTCTATTCTTGAAATAGAAAGTGAGTATGCCGCCGGTTATGGCAAAGACGGCAAGATTGGTTCTCAAGACCAGATCGAGATAATACTTAAACAAGTCAACGTGGATTTTATACTCTTCCCAACTCTCTTTTCGTTTATCTTCTTCCTTCTGTTGATGCTCAGGACTTTTCGTTGCGTCCGCAGCCTTTCTGCTATTCTCCACCATCTCATTAGAGTTAACCCAGCGGCAAATTACCAAGCTTGATCCCACCACAAAGACAGCTATAAATACATACAGAAATGATTTCTTAACGAGAGACCATGCTTTCCTCGGTAAAGCTTTCAGTGCCCCGCCGATGGTTTTAAAAAATCGCATTTTTGTTTGCTTGCCCGTAGACACAGACGGAGACGCACCACTCGTTTTAGGCGGCGGTGTCTTCCGCCTCTTCGCTCGGAGGCGGCGGCGCGGGCAGGAAGCGGACGCGGCGGATTCGATGGCGGTCAACGCGTTCGACCGTAAAACTCGCTCCGTCGTGCTCGACCGTCTCGCCCGGTTTGAGGATGCGACCGGCGCGCGCGAGCAGGAATCCGGCGAGCGTCGTGTAGCCCGCATCTTCCGGGAGTTTCAACTTGAACTTGCGGTTGGCGTCGCGCACGGCCAGCATGCCGTCTAGCAGATACACGCCGTTCTCTTCCACGATCTGCGCGCGCACTTCTTCGTCATACTCGTCGTCAATCTCGCCGACGATCTCTTCCAGCAAATCTTCGAGCGTGAGGATGCCTTCGATGCCGCCGTGTTCGTCTATGGCGAAGGCGAGGTGCGTGCGCGCCGACTGCATCTGCGCGAGCACGTTGCCGAGCCGCGCGGTGGCGGGCACGAACATCGGCGGGTGCACCATCGTCTCCATGTCGAACTCTTTGCGCCCCGAAGTTTTCAGGCATGGCATGATGTCTTTCATGAAGAGGACGCCGACGATGTTATCCACCTGCTCGCGGTAGACGGGGAGGCGCGAGTAGCCCGTCTCGCAAAATGATTCTTCAACCTCTTGCAGCGTCGCCGTCGCCGGGATGGCCGCGACGGTCGTGCGCGGAACCATC
>DASYMM010000248.1:0-2474 GCA_036009085.1 Pyrinomonadaceae bacterium
CTTTCGATTACCTCGACGCACCCGTCAAGCGGCTCTCAAGCGCGGATGCCCCGATGCCTTACGCCAAGAATCTTGAGCAACTCGCGCTGCCGGATGTCGCACGCATCGTCGCCGCCGTGCGCGAAGTCGCTTATTTGTAAAAGACTGTCCGTTGTCAGTAGTCCGTTGTCAGTTGTTTGTGTCGGGCGGGCTGGTGGCTAAAGATTGAGTTGAAGATCGGACAGCACGACAACGGACTACTGACAAAGGACAAACAATAATGGCAACGCAGGTAGTCATGCCGAAGCTCTCGCCGACGATGGAAGAGGGACAACTGGCGCGCTGGTTGAAGAACGAAGGCGACAAGGTGAGCGTCGGCGAGCCGATAGCCGAGATTGACACAGACAAAGCGACCATGGAAGCGCAGGCTTTGACGACCGGCGTGCTGCGCAAAATCCTCGTCGAGGCCGGAGCGACCGTGCCGCTCGGACAGGTCATCGCCATTATCGGCGAGGCTGACGAAGACATCTCCGCGCTCGTCTCGCAGGCCGAATCGGGCGAAGCCTCCGACGCCAATAAGAAGAGCATCGAGGAGAACGTCGAAGCCGGGCAGGACGGCGCGCAGAGAGAGTTGGCCGGAGTGGTAGTCGAGGGAGCGCGCACGCAGGCGACCGTCGCGGGCGAACCGCTCAAGGGCGACACGGGCGGCAGCGCGCCTTCAACCGGCGACAGGACGGAACGCGCGCCCGCTCAAACTTCGACGCCGGAAGTTGCGCCCACAGACGGCGATAAAACTTCCGGCAACGGTCAACGCGCGGGCGGTCGTATCGTCGTCTCGCCCATCGCCGCGCGCATGGCCGCCGAAGCCAACATCAACATCAAGACGCTCACGGGGAGCGGCCCCGGCGGGCGCATCATCAAGCGCGACATCGAAGCCGCCATCAACGCCGGACAGCAGCCAACTCAGGATGCGCCGCAAGCACGGACGCAAGCCGAGCCAGCCGAGCAACCAACCGCCGACGCACGCGCGCCGCAACGCCAACCGGCGCAGCCGCCTGCGGTCGAGGGCGCGTCGCCTTATCGAGACGAACCCGTCTCGACCATGCGCGCGACGATTGCGCGGCGTCTTACTTCTTCTATCGGCCCCGTGCCGCACTTCTTCCTGACCACCGAAATCGAGATGGATCGCACAGCCGAGTTGCGCGCCTCGCTTAACGGACTCGATCAGCAGAACAAGGTCAGCATCAACGACATCATCATCAAAGTGGCGGCCGTCGCGCTCTTGCAACACCCGCAGGTCAACGCTTCGTTTCAGGATAAAACGATTCGTTACTATGAGCGCGCGGACATCGGCGTCGCCGTCGCCATTGACGAGGGATTGATTACGCCCATCGTGCGCGGCGCGGAGCGAAAGTCCATCGGGCAGATCAGCCGCGAGGTGCGCGAGTTGGCCGAACGCGCGCGCGCGCGCAAACTCCAACCCGAAGAATACATGGGCGCGACCTTTTCGATCAGCAATCTGGGCATGTTCGGCATCGAAGAGTTTACGGCGATCATCAACCCGCCGGAGGCCGCCATTCTGGCGGTCGGCGCGATGAGCGCGAAGCCGGTCGTGCGCGAAGGCGAGGTGGTCGTGCGACAGATGATGCGCGTTACGATGTCTTGCGATCATCGCATCGTTGACGGCGCGACGGGCGCGAAGTTCCTGCAAACTTTCAAAAAGATTCTGGAAAACCCGCTGATGTTGATGCTGTAAGTTTTTCGGTTTTCGTGTCTGCCGTCGAGCAAGGGGTCGAACGCTCTTTTAATGAACGCCACCGCCACTACTACCATTGCGCCAATTCAGTCAAAGAGTTTCAAGCCGCACGGCGCGCTCATCGCCGTGCAACTCATCTTCGGCACGTGGCCTATCGTCGGCAAAATCGCCCTCCGCTCGCTTCCGAGCACCGGACTCGTCACCTTTCGCGTCGTCGGCGCGACGCTCGCCTTTCTTTTGATCCGGCGTGCAACCGCGCATGTGCCTGTCAAAGGCAAAGGCGATTTTGCGCGGCTCGCGCTCTACAGCCTGCTCGGCGTCGTCCTCAATCAATTCCTTTTCGTCAAAGGACTCGAACTCTCCACCGTCATCAACTCGGCTTTAATCGGTTCGACGATCCCGATCTTCACACTCATCGTCAGCGTCTTTCTCGGCTATGAGAGCGGTTCGTGGCGCGTCGCCGTCGGGCTATTTCTCGCTGCCTGCGGCGTCGTCTATCTGATCAATCCGGCGGAGGCCAGCTTTTCCCGCGAGACAAACATCGGCAACGTCCTGCTCTTGATCAACTCGGTGGCGTACGGCGCATATCTCGCCATCTCGCAAGACATGATCAAACGCTACGGAGCGTTGACCGTCATCACATGGATTTTCATCTTCGGCAGCTTCGTCACGCTGCCCGTCGGCGGCTACCACCTGGCGAAACTTTCCCTGTCGAGCGTCCCCATAAGCGCATGGGTCG
>DASYMM010000249.1:0-4674 GCA_036009085.1 Pyrinomonadaceae bacterium
AGAGAGTCGCAGAGGGGGCGCAGAGAAAGAGTCGGGTCTTTTCTCCGCGTAATTTCTGCGACTTCTCCGCGTCTCTGCGGTGAGTTTTAAACTCTGCCTAGGATGCGGCTAAAGATTTTCCAGCGGCACCGGTTCAACCGGGTCGGCCAGTTGGAAGTTGAAGACGCGCGAGTAGAAATAGAGTTCGCCGTCGAGGGCGCGCTTGATATTTTCGGCGCGACGGAAGCCGTGCTGCTCGCCGGGGAAGGCGACGTAGGCCACGGGCAGCCCCTTGGCGCGCAGGGCGTCCACCATCAACTCGGCTTGATTGGGCGGCACCACCTTGTCTTCGAGTCCCTGAAAGAAGATGACCGGGCAGGAGAGTTTGTCCGTGAAGTTGATGGGCGAGCGCGCGTGATAGATGTCCGCGCGTTCGGGATAAGGGCCGATCAGGTTGTCCAGATAGCGCGCTTCAAATTTGTGCGTGTCGCGCACGAGCGCGCCGAGGTCGCTCACGCCGTAGTGGCTTGCGCCCGCTTTGAAGGTGTCGCGGAAGGTGAGCGCGGCGAGCGTCGTGTAGCCGCCCGCGCTGCCGCCCGTGATGACGCAACGCTCGCCGTCAACGAGTCCTTCGGCGGCGAGATGAAGCGCGCCGTTCGCGCAATCGTCTACGTCCGTGATGCCCCAAGTGTCGTTCAGACGACGGCGATACTCGCGCCCGTAGCCGGTCGAGCCGCCGTAGTTCACGTCGAGCACGGCGATGCCGCGACTCGTCCAGTATTGAATGTTGAGACTGAGCGTGGTGGAAGCGGCAGAGGTCGGGCCGCCGTGGCTTTTGACGAGGAGCGGCGGTCGTTCGCCCTGCGGGGCGTTGAAGTCGCGGTTACGCGGCGGGTAGAAGAAGGCGTGCGCGGTCTGCCCGTCGTTCGTAGGGAATTCCACGGGCTGCGCGATGGAGAGATAGCCTTCGTCAATGTCGTTCTCGCTTGAGCGACGCAGGACTTCAAACTCTGCGCCCGACAGATCGAGCGCGACGATTGAAGGCGACATGTGCGGCGCGCCCGCGCGAAAGACTACGCGCCGATTCGTCGCGGCTTGAAGATATTGTATGTCTGCGTAGGGGCTTTCGATGCGTTCGAGTTGCTTCCGCTCCGTGTCGAGGCGCGCGAGGCTCGACATGCCGCGCACCGTGTAGGCGCAGATGATCTCCGTCGCGGCGGTGAAGGCGTAGGTAGACATGCCGAAAACCCATTGCGGCTGTCCGAACTCGGCTTCCATCTCGCACAGAGGCTCAAACGTCTCGCCCGCGCCCGCGTCGCCCGCGACGCGGTAAAGGTTCCACCAGCCGCTTTTGTCTGAGACGAAATGCAGGCGTCCGTCGGGCGACCATTCGGGTTGAAAGATGGACTCTTCGCGCCCGCCCGCGACGCGCCGCGCGTTCCCGATAGTTCCGTCTTCCTCAACATCGCCGCACCACAACTCCGTGCCGTCCCAAGGCATGTTCGGATGATTCCAGCAGAGCCACGCCAGACGCTTGCCGTCGGGACTCAGGCGCGGCGAAGAATAAAAATCACAACCGGAGACGAGCACCTGACCGCCGGCGTGCGCCGCGTTTGCCGTGTCTCCCGCGTTCGTCTTGTCCGGGTTAGGCGGGTCTGCGTCCGGGTTAGGCGGGTCTGTCTTCGTCGTGCTCGTGGCGTTCGCGTCGAGTTGGACGGCGACGATGGTGTTCGCGGGTTCGTGCCCGCCCGCCGTGTGATCTTCGCGCACGGCGATCAAGCGTCGGCGGCGCGCGTCGAGGATCATGTCGGCGTAGCGCAGTTCGTTGTTCGATTCGGGCGTGAGCGGTTGCGGCGCGATGTCTGCGGCGTCGCCCGTCGTCTGGCGGTAGAGACGCTGATCTGAGAAGTTGGAGAAATAGATCGCGCCGTCGCGGACGACGAAATCGCCGCCGCCGTATTCGTGTACGCGTGTGCGCGCGTTGAAGGCGGGGGGCGTCATGTCGCTCGTCGCGCCGGAGGCGTCGCGGCGGACAATGCAACTGCGCCCGCCTTCCGAGGGACGCAGTTCGATCCAGTAGAGGTCTTCGCCGTCAGCGCGGACTGCGCCGAGTCCGACCGAACCCTGCACGATGAGGTCTGAGGTGATCGGCGACTTCCAGGAGCCGTAAGGAGCAATTTTATTTTCAACCATGCCCCACATAATGAACCAAAAAGCCGCGCCACGCCAAGCCTATTTTTTGCCTCAACGCCACAAAATATTCCGCCCCGCGTTTCTCCCGCAGCCTATTTTTCACTGACGGCGAACCTGCCGAACGACCGCGCGAAGTCGCTCTTGTCAAACGACTTTCGCTAAAGTCTACGGTTTCACGCCCCGTCAGCACGCGCCGGTGCGTTAAACATCTCAAGAATTCCTCAAGTCCTCTCGCGCACAGTGTTTAGGGTCGGGCGCACGCGTTTACGCTCCGGCAGGCGAACGGTCAAGACGGTTGGCGTCCTCATTTGACGAGGACAGTTGTTGATAACTTTAAAGAAATCCTCACGCGCTTCCTCATCAGACGCGTTTCGGACGTTTACTCTTCGTGAGAAAGAGAGTTGAGAAAAGAGACGATGGGATTGATCCTCGATAAGATTACGCCGCCCGCAGAGTTGCCGCGTATCTCGCGCGGGCGTCTGCTCGACGCGCTGCACGAAAGCATGGCTTGTTGCACCTCGACCGTGATTTACGGGCGCACGGGAACGGGCAAGACGATGCTTGCCGCCGACTTCGCGCGCCGCAGCGAGCGGCGCGTGGCGTGGTACAAAGTTGACGCGCCGGAAGTTGACCGGCAGACGTTTCTGCGTTACCTCGTCGCCTCGGTGCGCGACCTGCATCCGGGCTTCGGACGCAAGACGCTCGCGCTCCTCGCGGCTTCGAGCGACGCGATGCCGGACGCCGCGCTCCTTGCAGAGTCGTTCGTCTACGAGATGACGATGCTCGAAGCGGAGGAACCGCTCCTCGTCGTCATAGACGATCTGCACTTGTTGTATGATGCCGAATGGCTCGTCCCGTTCTTCGGACGCCTCCTGCCGCTGTTGCCCGTGGAAGCGCACATGATCTTGATTGGACGCACGCTGCCGCCCGCGCCGCTCTGGCGCATGCGCTCGAAGCAGACCCTGCGCGTGATCGAAGAATCCGCGCTCGCCTTCACGCACGCGGAAGCGGAAGCACTCTTTCACAGTTACGGATTGAACGTGAAAGCGGCGGCGCAAGCTTTGTCTGAGACGTGGGGACGCGCCGCCGCGCTCGACTCGGTGGCGCGCGGGCACCGCGAGGCGTTGAACGCCGAAGCGGCGCGCGGCGTGCGCGCGAACGCTGCGACGGAGACGCGAGCCGGCAGTTCTCGCTTGCGACTCGTCAAAAGCTACGTCGAGGAGCCTTCGCTCGGAGCGAGTTGAAGCGCGCGTGTCAGCGGAGCGGTCAGCTTCGCCCTAGTTGTTTAACGCTTGCACTTGAAGGATCAAAGAGAGTAAGAAGTCAGCAACTTCTAGTCATTTAATTTGAGAGCGAATTTCAAACCTCCTTTGCGCCTTCTGTTTTTCCTTCGCGCCTCCAGCGAGAAATCAGTTTCACGCTGGAGGCGCAAAGTTAAGACGTAAGGCGCAAAGAAAAACTTAAAGCGTTGAGAGGCTGATGAGCAACAGGCCGCATCGTCAGGGCAAGCTACAGACATCCCCCTTGCCGCCGCCGCTCACGGGAGCGGGAGGCGCAGCAGGAGGCGCGGCGACGCACGCCTTCTTCCTGCGCACCAAACTCCTCCCGCCGCGCCCCACGCCCGCGCTGCTCCAACGCCCGCGCCTCGTGGAACGCCTCGCCGCCAATCTCGCGCACCCGGTCACGCTCGTCACAGCCAACGCAGGCTCCGGCAAGACCACGCTCGTCGCAGACTTCGTCCGCACCCACGCGCGCCCCTTCGTCTGGTATCAACTCGACCGCACCGACGCCGACCCGTTCGTCTTCCTCGGCTATCTCGCGCACGGCATCCGTGGCGTCGTTCCCGCATTCGGCGCGGCCACGCTCGCTTACCTGCAACAGTCCGCCGCCGAACTCGCCGAACAACCCGAACGCGCCGTTGACGTTTTTCTAAACGAAGTCCTCGACCTCGTTGACCGGCAACTCATCTTCGTCTTGGACGACTATCATCATCTCGGCACGGACACGGCTGTCCATCGCGTCGTGGATCGCCTGCTCGCGTACCTGCCGGACGTGTTGCACATCATCATCATCTCGCGCGACGTGCCGCCGCTCGCGCTCGCACGCCTGCGCGCGCACAACGAACTCACGATCATTGACCGCGCCGAACTGCTCTTTACGGACGACGAGACGCAGGAGCTTTTCCGGCAGGTCTTCGACCTCGAACTGACGCCCGAACAACTTGCCGAATATCGCGAACGCACGCACGGCTGGATCACCGCGCTGCAACTCATCCGGCAAGTCGCGCAGCGGCAGGCGCTCGCGCGCGGCGGGCGCGAGGGCGAGGCGCAGCCGCGTCCGGACCTCTCGGAGATTTTGCGCCAGTCGGAGTTGGACATCTTCGACTACTTCGCCGAGGAAGTTTTCGCCGACGAAGCAGAGGACGCGCAGCAGTTGCTCTTGCGCATCTCGCTGCTGGATCGCGTGGAAGTGGAAATTTGCGCGCGTCTCTACCCGGACGGA
>DASYMM010000250.1:0-11355 GCA_036009085.1 Pyrinomonadaceae bacterium
TATGTTGTTGATCGTGCGCCGGAATTTTAGCATAACGCTCAGAAAGCTGTCCGTGGTCAGTAGTCAGTTGTCCGTTGCCTGTGGTCGGGCAGCTTGCGCTCTAAAGATCGAAACTCACGTCGGGTTACACAAAAACAACTGACTGCTGACCACGGACAACGGACAGCTTTTCTTGATTTAAATGTCGCTCCGCACAAAACCGGGACGAAGGTTGTTAAAGGCGCTGCTGCCGGTGGCGTTGCTTTTGGCGTTGGGCGTCGGCGCGGGGCTGTTCTACATCGTCCGCACGATTGCGCATCCGGCCACGCATCCGTATCTCGTCACGCCGGAAACTTTTCCCGCTTACAGCGCGCGCGGCCTGCGCGTGAGCGAGGAGCATGGGAGCAACGCCGACGGGACACAGGCGCGCGGTTGGTTGCTGCGCGGCGCGGAAGGCTCGCCCGCCGTCGTGCTCCTGCATCGCTACGGCGCAGACCGCTCGTGGCTCCTGAACCTCGGCGTCAAGATCAACGAAGCGACCAACTACACGATCCTCTGGCCTGACCTGCGCGGCCACGGCGAGCACCCGGACATCGCACAGACTTCTTTCGGCGCGCGTGAGACGGCAGACGTGGCGGCTGCCGTCACGTTCCTGCGCCAGCTCAAGACCTCGCAGCAACGCCCGCTCGTCGCCGCACGCTTCGGCTTCTTCGGCGTCGAACTCGGAGCCTACGCCGCGCTCGCAGCCTCCGCACGCGCGCCGGAAAACGCGACGGTGCGCGTGCTCGTCCTCGATTCCATCCCGGCGTCGCCCGATGAAATGCTCTCAAACGCCATCCGCGACCGCATGGGTTTTGATAACGGCCTGCTCAATTTGTTAACGCGCGGCGCGGCGCGCGTCTATTTTCTCGGCGGGTATGAAAACGCGTCCGCGTGCGATCTCGCCGCGCAACTCGCAGACAAGCGCGTGCTGCTCTTGAGCGGCGAGGATGCGGGCAATTTGCGCGAGTCAACCAAATCACTCGCAGAGTGCCTGCCACGCACTTCTTCCGTCGCGCTCCACACCGATCTCCCCGTGACGGGTTTCACAGCCTCCTCCGCCACAGGCGAACAGGGCGAAACCTACGACCGCCTCGTCATCGAATTCTTCTCCAAAGCCTTCAACGAAGACTCGCGCCCCGCGCGTTAAACTGTCGCCGCTTCGTGTCAACGCAGGCGCGCGGCGACGAGCGCGACGTGCCCGTTGTCGCCTATGAATTCCGTTTGCAGAGGTTGGAAGTTGAACAACTGCGTGGCGTATTCCAAAGGCACGATGACGAGAACCGTGCCGCCGCGTGCCCTGAGCACTTCCCACACTTCGCCCGCGCCTTCAAATTTATGCGGCTCGCCTTCCCGCTCGTCGTAAATCAAACGCCCCGCCGCGTAAAACTCACCCGTCCGCTCGATTGTGTGCAGATTCAAGACCGGCGCATCGCCGTAGCCACGCGCTGCCGCCGCACGCAGCAGATCGCGCACAGACTCTCGCGCAGCCACTCTCTCCAAAGCGTAACCGGCGACGAGCATCGTCGTTAAAAACGAAACGGCGACGATGAGCCACACGCTCCACCCGCGTCGGCGCGCCGACAGCAACGCGTATGCGCTCGCCGCGATGATCGGCGCGACGACGAACGCGACGGAGAGACGCGAAAGGTCGTCCGTTTTCAGCGCGTAAAAAATTCCTGCGACGGCGAGCGCGAGCATCAAGGCAGCGGTCGCGCGCAATGTTCGCGTGCCGCCCTCGCCGCGCAAAAAACCTGCGAGACGCTCGCCCGCCAAAAGAGCCGCGCCCGGCAGCACGGGCAGAATGTAGCCCGGCAACTTCGAGCCGGAGAGCGAAAAAAAGAGCAGCGGAAACAACAGCCACGCCAGCGCAAACAAACGCAACTTGCTCAAATTGTCGTCGCCGCGCCACTGCCAGCGGCGTGCGGAGATAACGGCTGAGACGAGAAACGCGCTCCAGGGCAACATGAGCGCGGGAATGATCGCCAGATAAAACCAGAAGGGCTGCGGGTGGTGATACTTGTTCGAGAGGTAGCGCGCGAAGTGATGCTTGACGAAGAACTCGTCTATAAAAACCCAACCGTGCCGCGCGATGACCGGCGCATACCACAACGCGGCGACCCCGGCGGTGATGAACAAACCCCAGAACGCAGACCGCCACGCGTCAGGCCAACGACGCCGCAACAGGCAATAGATGCCGACGACGCCGACGGGCAGCACGACGCCGATCAAACCTTTCGCCAAGAGCGCCGCGCCCATCCCCGCGTAAAATCCGGCGAGCAGCCAACGCTTTTGTCGCGGCTCCGTCTCGATGTCCGCCGCGAAAAAGAATGCGAGCGCGCACGCCACGGTCATCGTGATGAACACGTCGAAGTTCACGCCGCGCGAAAAAACGATCAGCCCCGCGCTCGTCGCCGCCACCGCGCCCGACGCGAGTTGTAACCAACCCGCACGCGCGCCTTCCCGCTCTTCCACGCGCTTCGCCGTCCAGCCGACGAGCAACACCGTCAACCAACCGGCGCAGGCCACGCCGAGCCGCGCAGACCATTCCGAGACGCCGAACAATTTATAACCAACTATCGCCGCCCAATAGACGAGCGCGGGCTTTTCAAACCACGTGTGGCCGCCGAGCGTCGGCGTCACGGCGTCGCCGCGCGCGTACATCTCGCGCGCCACCTGCGCGTAGCGCGGTTCGTCCGCACCGACAAAGGGCGCGCGCCCCAACCCGTAGAAGTAAACAACGGCGGTCGCTATCAACAGCAAAAGCCAGCCGCGCTTGGCAAGCATCGAAGGTTGCAAGTATAGTCACCGAAAAGCAGTCAGCCGTCAGCCATCAGCCGTCAGCCGGAAATTTTGTTTTACTTCGCGAGTATCAACGAAGTGGCGGCGATGTACAAAGCAGGAAACGCGATTCGGCGACAACACACCGGCTGCCGGAACTCTTATTGATTGAAAGATAGCTGACTGCTGATAGCCGAAAGCTGATCGCTCATTATGCTCCTACGCACCGCCGCCATCGGCACAGGCCACCTCGGACGCCAGCACGCGCGCATCCACGCCGCGCTCGCCGCAGAAGGACGCACGCAGTTTGTCGCCGTGTGCGACGCAGACGAGGAGACCGCGCGCCGCGTCGCCTCGGAGCGCGAAACCGATTGGACGACCGACTGGCAAAGTCTCGTCGGTCGCGTTGACGCCGTGAGCCTCGCCGTGCCGACCGAAGCGCACGCCGCGATAGCTTGCCCGCTGCTCGAAGCAGGCGTGCACGTGCTCGTCGAAAAGCCCATCTCGCACACGCTCGCCGAAGCGGATCAAATGATCGCTTCTGCCTCGCGCGGGCGCGCCGTGCTGATGGTCGGCCACGTCGAACGCTTCAACCCGGCCTTGACCGCCCTCCACCCGCACGTCCGCAGCCCGCTCTATTTCGAGATTCATCGCGTCGGCGAATTCACCGCGCGCTCGCTCGACATTGATGTCGTGCTCGATTTGATGATTCACGATCTAGACATCGTGCAGTGGCTCGTCGGGAGCGAGGTGGAAGTGACGGACGTGCGCGCCGTGGGGATTCCAGTCCTCACAGAGCGCGTGGATGCGGCCAACGCGCGCATCGAGTTTGCTTCCGGCGCGGTTGCCAACATCACCGCCTCGCGCGTCGGCATGGAGAAGATTCGCAAGATGCGCTTCTTTCAACCGCACGATTACATCGCGGTTGACTACGCCACGCGCCACACTTCGATTAGCAGCCTCGCGCCGCCGCCCGACCCTTCGAGCGCACGCCCCGGCGTCCAGTTGCGCCGTCTCGACATCGCCGACGTTGAACCGCTGCGCGCAGAGATCGAGGCGTTTCTCGACGCGGCCTCGGCAGGGCATGCGCCGCACATCACTGGCGCAGACGGTCGGCGCGCGCTCTCGCTCGCCCTGCGCGTCCTCGAACGCATCCACGAACACACGTCCAACGCCGGACTCCACGCCCTCGCCGCCGCCACGCGTTCGACTTTTAAAACACCCGGCGACATTTAAACCGCGTTGCCAAACCCCGCTTGATGCCTCCTCTGCGCCTTTGCGTGAGACTTATCTTTGCTAGAAAATAACTCACGCAAAGATGCACAGGCGCAAAGAAGACGATAGTTAGTTTTGAAATGCACTCTTGAAACCGCGAAGCACACGTTGAACTCCGACACGACACACGAAGCATCCATTGACGCGCTTCTCGCCGGGCGTATCGCGGCGGGCGACTTCCCTTCCGCCGTCTATCTCGTGGCGGAGCGCGGGCGCGTCGTGTTCGCCTCTGCGCTCGGAGACGCCGTGCGCGAACCCGTGCGGCACGCGGCGACCGTCGAGACGATCTACGATCTCGCATCGCTCACAAAGCCGCTCGTCACCGGACTGCTCACGGCGCGTCTCTTCGAGCACGGCAAGTTGGAGTTGGATCGCCCCGTCGCCTCCTACCTGCCGGAGTTCGCGCGAGAAGACGGGAAGGCTGCGCTCACGCTGCGGCACCTGTTGACGCACACGTCCGGCTTGCCCGCGTGGCAACCGCTCCGCATCACGACGGGCAACCGGCGCGAGCGCGTCCTCGAAACAATCGCCGCGTGCGCGCTTGATTACGCAACCGGCTCGCGCGTCGTCTATAGCGATCTCGGTTTCATCACGCTCGGCTTGCTGCTCGAAAGAGTTTCGGGCGTGCCGCTCGCGGAGTTGGCGCAGAGCGAAATCTTCGGGCGGCTCCGGCTCGAACGAACGTTTTTCAACCCCGCGCGCGCTTATCTAACCGGAGTGGCCGCGTGCGAATTGTCCGGCAACACGCACGAGCGCAAGATGTGCGAAACCGAAGGACACGCGGAGAGCGCGGACGCGGCAAGCGCGGGCGGCGCGTGGCGCGAGGAGTTGATCTGGGGCGAGGTGCACGACGGCAACGCCTATTTCCTCGGCGGCGCGGCCGGACACGCGGGTCTCTTCTCGAACGCGCTTGAGACCTATCATCTCGCCGCACAGTTCATCGCCGGTCGCACGCAACTGCTCGCGCCGGAGACGTGCGAGTTGTTTCGCACGAACATGACGCAGGGGTTGAACGAAGCGCGCTCCTTCGCCTGGCAACTCGCCGCGACGCCTGATTCGACTGCGGGCGGCGCGCTCCCGCCAGACAGTTTCGGCCATCTCGGATTCACCGGAACGAGTTGCTGGATTGACGCCGCGCGCGAACGCGTCTTTATCCTGCTCACCAACCGCACGCACACGCGGACGCTCCCCTTCGTCAACATCAACAGCGTGCGCCGCGAGTTTCACAGGCTCGCCGTCGCCGCGCTCGTCCAGTCCGGCAGTTCGTCAAACCCCGTCAATGAAGCCTAAGGATGAAACGCTTCGCCACGAATCCGCGCCCGCGTCTCGGGGTGTTGCTCAAAGGCGCGTCTCGTTCGGCGAAGCGTTTCGTTTCTGGGTGAAGCTCGGGTTCATCTCGTTCGGCGGCCCCGCGGGGCAGATCGCGATCATGCACCGCGAACTCGTGGAGCGCAGGCGTTGGCTATCCGAAGAGCGTTTCCTGCACGCGCTCAACTACTGCATGCTCCTGCCCGGCCCCGAAGCCACGCAACTCGCCATCTACGTCGGCTGGCTCATGCACCGCACGCTCGGCGGCATCGTCGCGGGCGCGTTCTTCGTCATCCCCTCGATCTTCATCCTGCTCGCGCTCTCATACATCTATGCGAAGTATGGACAACTCACGTCCATCGCCGGGGTGGTCAACGGCTTCAAGCCTGTGGTTGTGGCAATCGTCGTCGAAGCGTTGTTGAAGATCGGCGGGCGCGCGCTCAAACGCCGCATACATTTTCTCATCGCCGTCGCCGCGTTCGCCGCGATCTTTTTTCTGCACATCCCCTTCCCCGTCATCGTGTTCGCAGCGGGTCTCTGCGGACTCGCGGGCGCGCGTTTCTGGCCGGACGCTTTTGCGCCCACCGAGACGAAAACATCGCCGCCCGTTCAAACTGCGGAGAGCAAGGATGAGCGAGATGAAACTAATCAACGCGCAGTTTCAAACGACGCGACGGCTCCCGCTTCGTTCGTCATCGAAGACGACGCGCCGCCGCCCGCGCACACGCTTCCGTCTCACCCGCGCACGCTCAAAATCCTCCTGACGGGACTCCTGCTCTGGACTCTGCCCTTCGCCGCGATCATCTGGTGGCGCGGTTGGGGGAGTTTGCACGCGGAGGAGTATCGCTTCTTCACGCAGGCCGCGCTCGTCACTTTCGGCGGGGCTTACGCCGTGCTCGCCTACGTTACGCAGGCCGCCGTCGGCTCTTTCAACTGGCTCACGCCCGCGCAAGCAGTTGACGGCCTCGCGCTCGCAGAGACCACACCCGGCCCGCTCATCATGGTCTTGCAATTCGTCGGCTTCATGGCCGGTTGGAATCATCCGCCGGGCGACTTGAGCCAGACGACGAGCGCGATTGCGGGTGCGCTCATCACCACCTACGTCACCTTCCTGCCCTGCTTCCTCTTCATCTTCCTCGGCGCGCCCTACATAGAGATACTGCGCGGCAACAAGAATCTGACGGGCGCGCTCTCAGGCATCACGGCGGCAGTGGTCGGCGTCATACTCAACCTCGCGCTCGTCTTCGGCGCGGCGGTCGTCTGGCCGGACGGTTTTCCGGGCGGCACGAACCCGTTCGCGGCAATCGTAAGCGTGGCGGCTTTCGTCGCGTTGTATCGCCTGCGGCTCGACGTGTTGTGGGTCGTGCTCGCGGGCGGCGCGCTTGGATTTCTGCACGGGCGTTTGTTCACTTAGAGCGGGTTTAAAAATTACTTACCGCCTTCCTTTGCGCCTTCGGTTTTAACTTTGCGCCTTTGCGAGAACGTCTTTCCCGCAAAGGCGCAAAGACGGGAAGGAAGGCGCAAAGGGTTGAGTGACTGATGAATTGTAGTAGTATGAAGGCGCGGCGATGTGAGATGTAGCGCCGCCGGGAATTAGGATTGATGTTGACCCTGCCTTCAAATTTTAACAGGCTCATCGCGTTATCCATCACGTTCGCGTTGCTCGCACAGTCTTTCGCGTCTGCTCAGGACGGTGCGACGCAGACGCGCCCGCGCCGCGTGCAACAGGAGATGCTGCCCGCCGCTCCTGTCACACCAACACGCTCCGAAGCTGCCGTCACACGACTCGACGCGGAGCCGCAAATTCGCATCGGCTTATCCACAAACGCGCGTTCGGTCACTATCTCGACCGGCGGGCAGGCTTTGACGGTGCTCCAGACGCAACCCGGCGAGACGCTCGCGCCCGCCACGCTCGCCGTGTCGCGCGTACGCATCGAACCGCGCATGCTCACGCCGCTCCCTGCGCCGGGCACGGATGAAAACGATCTGTTCCGCGTCGAGGTCGCAGCGGTCAAGAGCGAGTCGCAGGCCGCTGCAATCGCGCGCGACGTGCGAGAGTTGACGGGCGACGCGCCGGAAATCATGCGCGATGCGACGACGACAGCGGGGGGAGCGACGTGGCGCGTGCGCGTCGGCGTCCCCGCGCCGCGCGCCGAGGCCGAAGAGCTACGCACGCGACTCGAAGAAGCGGGCATCGCCGCCGTCTCCATCGTCGCCATGCCCGGCGCGCAAACTCCCGCAAGCGCAACACAGCCACAGGCGCAGGCCGCGCGCACGACGAGCCGTAGTGCAAACGCGCCAACGTCCACGCAGCGCGTGCAAAACAGTTCGACGGCGCAAAGAAGCGCAAGCCCCAAGAGCGCAAGCCCCGGCGTCCGGCTCGCTTCGCGTGCGTCGCTGTCAATGCGCGGCCTCGTCGTCTATGCGGGCGGCGCGTCGCCTCTGCTCGACTCGCGCGCGCCCGTCACGTTTGCGCCCACGGACGCGAGCGCGCCCCTTCGCTTCAACGAAAAACCTTATCGCGGGCAACTCGAAGTCTTCACCAACCTGAACGGCTCGCTCACCGTGGTCAACGTGCTCGGCCTCGAAGACTACGTGCGCGGCGTTGTGCCGAACGAGCTTTCGCCCGGCGGCTATGGCGCGCTCGAAGCTTTGAAGGCGCAGGCCGTCGCCGCGCGCACTTATGCCGTCAGCAATCGCGGCCAGTTCAACGCCGCCGGCTTCGACTTGTTGCCGACGATTCGCTCGCAGGTCTATGGCGGACTCTCCACCGAACACCCGCTCTCCACACGCGCCGTCGAAGAGACGCGCGGCCTCGTCGCCACCTATCGCGGCGAACCGATCAACGCGCTCTACACTTCAACCTGCGGCGGGCGCACCGAAAACGCCGAGAACATTTTCGGCGGCGAAGTTGTCCCCTACCTGCGTGGGCGCGAATGCACCGCCCATGCCGCGCACGCATCTCTAGCGTCCGCCGACATTCAAACCACGCGCGAGCCGAACAACCTGCGCGACGCCGAGCACGCCTTGAGCGCACGTGAAAGCGCGTTGCTCGCCGTGCACGGCTATCGTCTCCCGTCGCGCATCAACGACGAGTGGCTGGCTACAGCCGTCAACGCCGAAGAAGTGCGCGCGCTGCTCGAAGTGGCCGCCCGTCTCGCACGACGCACGACGCCCTCCGTCATCACCAACGACGCGACGCGCCCGCCCGGATTCAGCACCGCGCTCGCGCTCACGCTCGACGGAGAAAGCCGCGCGGATGTCCTGCTCTCCGCAGACGACGTGAACTACCTGCTCGCCTTCCGCGACGCCGAAGACATCCCCGCGCCGAACCGCGCCGACGTGGCGATGCTTTTACGCGACGGCCATCTCACGCTCCACACGGACGCCACCCTGCGCCCGCGCCAGCCGATGTCTCGCGCACGCGCCATTCACACGGTCGTCCACCTGCTCGAATCGCGCGGACTCTTTCAAGTGCAAAAAGCGACGGCGCGCACGCCCGTCGGCGGGACGCTCGTGTTACGCGCGGGCAAGACGCCGGAGCGCGCGATGGCCGTCGCCCCCGACGCTTACCTCTTCCGCGCCTTCGGCGAGCAGCTTTTTCAAACGCGCAACGTCAACGTCGTGGGCGGCGAACCCGTCACGTATCACACGGACGCGCGCGGCGCGATTGATTATCTTGAGTTGTACACCCCGCCGAAGGGCGCATCAGCCGAACGCGTCTCGCCTTACACGATTTGGACAACCACGCTAAGCGCGGGCGAGGTTGCACACCGTCTCGCGCGCAGCACGGGTCGCATCGGCTCGCTCGTTAACCTGCGCGTGGCGGCGCGCGGAGTTTCGCGTCGCGCGCTCGATCTGGAAATCACCGGCACGACGGGCACGGCGCACGTGCGCGGCGGTCGGATTCGCTCCGCGCTCGGCTTGCGCGAACAACTCTTCGTCATTGATCGCAAGTATGACGAGAGCGGGCGGGTCGCGAGTTTCATCTTCACAGGGCGCGGATGGGGTCACGGCGTCGGGATGTGTCAGGTCGGCGCATACGGCATGGCGCGCGCGGGCTTGCGCTACGATCAGATTCTCAAGAACTATTACACCGACATCGCTCTCACGAAGATGTACTGAGCAAGCCGCACGCCGCGATTCGTCGCAACGTCGTTAGTCATATGAAAGAGACGCAGACAGCTTCCGCCATCACGCTCTACGTCGTCCCGAATTGCCCGCTCTGCGCCCACGCGCGCGCGTGGCTCGCGCGGCACGAGATAAATTTTGTCGAACGCGATGTGCAAACAGACTTCGGCGCGCTGCGTGCGATGTATCGCCTGACGAGACAAAACCTCGTGCCCGTCTTCGTGAGAGGCGAACGCGCCCTCGTGCGTCCGAGCGATGAACAACTGACGGAATTTCTCGTAAATCGTGAATAGAAGAAATCCCGTTTTTCTCTATTCACGATTTACGATTCACGATTTACGTCTTTGATTATGCGTTTGTCGCGTGCACAACTTATCGGCGCGTTCGCGCTGCTCGCAGTTATCTGGGCGGTGCTAATCTTCCGTCTCCTATTTTCCGCCTCGTGAATTCGCCTTCCACACAGCAACCCGTCATCGCCGTCGCGGGGCCGACCGCTTCCGGGAAAAGCGAACTGGGGATCGCTCTAGCTCTGCGGTTCGGGGGCGAGATCGTCAACTGCGACTCCGTGCAGGTCTATCAAGGCATCGAGATCGCGACCGCCAAAGTGCCGCCTGCCGAAAGGCGCGGCGTGCCGCATCACCTGCTCGATTTCGTCCCGCCGGGCGTCAACTTCACTGCGGGCGCGTGGGCTGCGGCGGCCATTGAGAAACTCCAAGAGATCGAAGCGCGCCGTCGTCTCACGCTCTTCGTGGGCGGCACGGGCTTTTACCTGCGCGCGCTGCGCTCGCCATTCTTTCCGAGTCCGCCGACCGACGAACAGTTGCGCGCGCGCCTGACGGGCATCCGTGCGCGACGCGGCGCAGAGCATCTACACCGAATCTTGCGACGCCTCGATCCCGTTTCCGCCGCGCGCCTCAACGAGCGCGATTGGTCGCGCGTGCAACGCGCGCTCGAAGTGCGTCTGCAAACGGGCGCACCGCTTTCGCAACAACAACCCGCGCGTCCCGCGCCGCCCGCCTTCGCCGCGCGCCTCCACGTCTTCGCCCTCTCGCCGCCCCGCGACGCGCTCTACGCCCGCATCAACGAACGCGCCGAACGCCATTTCAGCGCGGGCTTGATCGAAGAAGTGCGCCGCCTGTTGGAAGAAGGCGTGCCCGCCGCGTCGAACGCGCTCGGCGCGCACGGCTACCGCCGCGTCGTCGAATACCTGAGCGGCGCGCGGACTCTGGAAAGCGCAATCGAACAGACCAAACTCGACGTGCGCCACTACGCCAAACGCCAGTTGACTTGGTTTCGACGCGAACCCGGCGTCGAATGGTTTGAGGGCTTCGGCGACGAGCCGGAGACACAGTCGCGCGTCATCGCGCGCGTCGGCGAGTTGCTCGCGGCTGGCGTGGAATGAAGCTTAGAATTGGTGTCGGGCGAGACTGAAAGGCGGCAGGAATTAAGCGAGACCCAGGACACCACCAAGACACGTAGACACAAAGTTAAATCAACAAGTTTTCTTCGTGTCTTGGTGCCTTCGCGGTTAGTTTTCTGAGCCGCTCCAAGTCCTGCCGTCGCGATTTTTCGTTTTGCCCGGCCTTCGTCAACATTAACTTGTCACAGGCCAAAGCGTGTTGTAATCTGAAGACATTGTTAATCAAGAGTTGATCGGTGTGGAGTGTTGCAGTGGACACGAAGCCTTCTCCCCAAAATATTCAGGACGCTTTCCTGAACACGGTACGCCGTGAGAAAGACGCCGTCACGATCTATCTGATGAACGGCGCGAAGCTCACGGGTCGCATCAAGAGTTTCGATAAATTCTCGGTGTTGCTGGAAGCGGGCGCGCAGGAACAGTTG
>DASYMM010000251.1:0-7396 GCA_036009085.1 Pyrinomonadaceae bacterium
CTTTGCGCATCATGGCCGACACGGAAGGACTCCACATCGTGCCGAACCGCGTCACCGTCTCGACGGCGGGCGTCGTTCCGCGCATACGCGAACTCGCGCACATTCCCGACCGCCCGCACCTCGCCATCTCGCTCGCCGCTCCGACCGACGAGCAGCGAAACGTCTTGATGCCGATCAACAAAAAGTGGCCGCTTGAGGAGTTGCTCGCGGCCTGCAAGGAGTTCGAGTCGTCTTTGAAACCGGGCGAGCGTTTCACGTTCGAGTACGTGATGCTCGACGGCGTGAACGACTCGGACGAGCACGCGCGTCAACTGGCGAACCTGCTCAACCGCCATCAACTGCGCGCGAAGGTCAACTTGATCCCGCACAACCCGGCCGACCCGCTGCCCTATCGCCCGACGCCCATCGAGCAGGTTGAGCGATTCAAAAACATCCTCGAAGCGAAGGGCGTGCGCGCCTACGTGCGCCGCCCGCGCGGGCGCGACATCTATGCCGCTTGCGGCCAACTCGCCGCGCGCCGTCCGGTAAACAACCTGAACCCGCAAACGCTGCATCAACTAACGGGCTGAACGCTCAACCCGCAAATCGAAATTTCTCGAAAGCCGAATTGTCAGAAAATTGAAATGCTCAGAAAAATATTTAACCCACGCATCGCACTCTTCCTTATCGCCGCCACGTTCCTTGCCACCGCGACACCGCCCGCGCCACGCGTCGCCGTTGCTGCTACTGCTGCTGCCGCGACAAACTTCGCCGCGCCCGTCGCCGCGCAAGGCGCGAACATCGGCGTCAACGGTTTCTTCTCCACAGACAAAGCGCAGCGCGGTGGCAGCGTGCAGGCCGCCGTCGTGTTGGACATCCCGCACGGGTTTCATGTCAACTCGAACCGTGCGGCCAAGTTTTCGATCCCGACCGTGGTGAAAGTTGATGTGCCGAGAGGCTTGCGCGTCGGCGCGGTCGCCTACCCGCGCGCCGTCGTGCGCCGTCTCAGTTTTTCCAAAGAGCCTCTATCGCTCTACGAAGGGCGCGCCGTGATGCGCTTCAACATCTCCGTCCCGGCCAACTTCCAGACGGGGCTGACGGAACTGCGCGCGAAGGTGACCTACCAAAGCTGCAACGACGAAGTCTGCTTTCCGCCCACCACGCGCGAAGTCAAACTCGGCATCAACGTCGTCGGCGCAAACGAATCGGTCAAACGCATCAACGGGCAATACTTTGGAAGAAAGGGATGAGGGCGGAGGGATGAAGGATGAATAAGAGAAGCATTCAAGCCGGTTGGCTAGCTTTATTTCTTATTCATCCCTCATCCTTCATCCCTTCCTATCACTGTGAGCAGGCGTCCCGTGCGCCCGTGGAGTTTTTTTTCGCGACGGTAGGAGAAGAAGAGATCGTTGCGGCAGATGGTGCAGAAGGGCGCGGTGTGGATGCGTTCGGGTGAGACGCCCGCGCTTGTGAGTTGGCGGCGATTGGCTCTTTGCAGATCAATGCGCGCGTGGCCTTCACGCGTCGGCGTGAGTAGCTCGTCCGTGTAGTCGAAGCGTGCGCGGAAAGCGTCGATCACTTCGCGCCCGACTTCGTAGCAGCAGACGTTGGCGGCGGGGCCGATGCAGGCGCGCACGTCCTCCGAGCGCGTGCCGTATTCTGCGCGCATGCGTGCGAGCGTGGCGGAGACGATTGAGGCCGCAGTGCCGCGCCACCCGGCATGGACGGCGGCGCACGCGCCCGTCCGCGCATCGCCGAGGATGACGGGCACGCAGTCGGCGGTCTGGACGCCGAGCAGGATGCGCGGGGCGTCGGTCGTCAGGGCGTCGCAGCGTTCCTCGTTGGTGTCGAGCGCGGCGTTCGCATCGCCGGGGATAACGCGTCGCACGTCCGCGCCGTGAACTTGCCAACAGGTGGCGAGTCGCCAGCCGCCGGGGAAGAGCGCGAGGAAGCGGCGACGGTTTTCGTGAATGTTGGCCGCGTCGTCTTCGTCGAAGCCCGCGAGATTGAGCGCGTCCTGCGGCAGGGGGCTGCATCCGCCCGCGCGCGTGGAGAAACCGTTGGCGAAGCCCTCCGCTTCCAACGGCGCGCAAACCAGAGCGCGCACGCCCGCGCGCACATGCCAGCGGAATCCGTCGTGTTCGAGCGGTTCAGAGGTTTCCTTGATCATCTCAATCGGCATAGACATCATCGAAGTGGCGCGCGTGCGGGCGGTCTTGCGCCGCACGCCGCGTTTCGCCGAGCGCGTCTTTACTGCGAGCGAGCGCGACTACTGCGAGCGGCGGGGCGTCGTCGCGCCGCAGCACTACGCCGCGCGGTTCGCCGCGAAAGAGGCCGCCTTAAAAGCGCTCGGCACGGGTTGGAGCGGCGGCCTCGCGTGGCAGGACATCGAAGTCGTCTCGAACGCGGCGGGCGCGCCCTCCGTCACTTTTCACAATCTCGCGCGCGAACTCTTCGCACGCTCCGGCGCGACGACAGCGCACCTCTCCATGTCGCACACCACCGAACACGCCATCGCCCAAGTCGTCCTCGAACGCCGCGACGTTTGACCAATAAGGCCAGGCGTGAATTGTAACTCAGACGACGACAATTAAAAGTTGTGAACGGTCAGGCAAAGAACTGAACCACGAAATCACACGAAACCACACGAAAAGATATTTCTTCTTCGTGTGGTTTCGTGTGATTTCGTGGTTGCTTGCTTTTGTTAGTCGCTCTTAACGTTGGTTAGCGCGGTCGGAGACGACTTGCAGATCGTTTGTGAGACGCGTGCGCCCGTTGCGCTGCTGCTCGCTGCGCGTCGCCTGAATCGAAGGCTCGGGCAGCAGGACGCGCGCAGCCGTTCCCTCTGCCGCGTGCGTTCGCGAGGAAGCGACGGCGCGCGTCGAATCATACGGCAGCGCAACGGTTGATTGCGGCGTAAGCTGTTGTGCGTCGTAAGAGGCGAGAGTTGGGAAGAGCGTCTGGTGCGTGAAGCACTCGGAGGTCGGGGCGAGCGCGGGGGTGATGGCGATGCGTTCGCGCACAGGGCACGTGGGCGAAGCGAGTTGCCCGGTCGCCGGATCGATGTCTATGGACATGACGCCTTCAGGGCGTAGGAAAGCCGCGCCGCCGAGTTCGGGGCGAAGCTCGATTGCGCCACGGACGAATTCCGACCAGACAGGGAGCGCGCTCTCCGCGCCCGTTAAGCCGAGTTGATGGTTGTCGTCGAAACCGATCCAGACGACGCAGACGAGGTTCGGCGTGTAGCCGACGAACCAGCCGTCGCGCGACGTGCCGGTCTTGCCCGCGACCGCAGAGAGTTTCAACATCCCGCGCGCCGCGCGCGCCGTGCCGTCTGCGATAACGTTCGTGAGCATGTCCGTGATCATGTAGGCCGTCGCGGGTTGGACGACCTGATTTGACGAAGGGAGAAATTCTTCAAACAGTTTGAAGCCCTCGCCGTCAACGGCGCGCGTCAAGGCGGAGGCGCGCGTGCGCGTGCCGCCCGTGGCAAACGCCGTGTAGGCCGAAGCGATCTCTAAGGGCGTCGCCTCCGACGTGCCGAGCGCGAGCGAAGGATAGGCCACGGCTTTCTGCAAGCCGAAACTTTCGGCGAGCGCGGCGACGCGCGGCAAACCCGTCTGCATGGCGAGATCAACCGTCACGACGTTCAGAGATTTCGTGAGCGCGGTGCGCATCGTCACGTCGCGCATCGAATAGCCGCCGCCGTAGTTGGCCGGACGATAAGCGGGGCTGTGCCGGTCGAACGCGAAGGCGCGCGGCGCGTCCGTGAACAGGCGCACGGGCGAGATGCCGCTCTCGATGGCCGCCGCATAGACGAAAGGTTTGAAGACGGAGCCGGGCTGCCGTCGCGCGTCCGTGGCGCGATTGAGTTGCGACTCGCCGTAGCTGCGCCCGCCGACCATTGCGAGCACGTGGCCTGTGTTCGGATCGAGCGCGACGAGCGCGGCCTGCGGTTGCGCGCCGCGCGACTTGTAAACTCGTTCGAGTTGCGCGAGTTGACGCGCGACCGCCGCTTCCGCGAGTTGCTGCAATTCGAGATCGATGGTCGTGTAGATGCGTAAACTCCGCTCGTCCGCGCTTTTCTCATCCGCACCTGCGCCGACGCCCGCGTGCTGCAAACGCGACTCGACGGCGCGGTTGACGTAATCGACAAAGTAAGGCGCGGTTGCGTTCAACGCGGGGTCAACGGGCGCGACGCTGACCGTCTCGTCCGACGCGCTCTGTGCTTCGTCGGCGGTGATCGAGTTGTCGCGCAGCATCGAGGCGAGCACGGCGTTGCGACGCGCGCGCGAGGCTTCCGCGTGGCGGTCGGGCGCGTAGCGCGCGGGACTCTGAATCATTCCGGCGATGGTCGCGGCTTCGGCGAGCGAAAGTTCTTTCAACTCTTTTCCGAAATAGACGCGCGCCGCTTGCTTGACGCCGCGCACGGCGAACGCGCCGCGCTGGCCTAGATAAATTTCGTTGCAGTAGAGCGCGAAGATGTCTTCTTTCGAGAGTCGGCGTTCGAGCGCGGCGGCGAGCAGGGCTTCGTTGAACTTGCGCGCGAGCGTGCGCTCCGGCGTGAGGTAAGTGTTCTTGACGAGTTGCTGCGTGATGGTCGAGCCGCCTTGATGCTCAGGCGCGTTCCCGCTCGCGTCGCCCGTCCAACTGAGGAGCGCGCGACCGATGCCCGTCACATCGAGACCGTGATGCTCGAAGAAGCGTCGGTCTTCGATGGCGCGAATCGCGTTCGAGAGCACGGGCGGAATGTCCGCGTAGGCGAGCGTGGCGCGCGTGCCGGTCTTCGTCGCGGCGTCGGTCGTCAACGCTTCCGGCTCAAGCGTGAACGCGTCGAGCGCGACGCCGTCGCCGGTGATTTCGCCGATGCGCCCCTTGCGATCAAACGCGACGCGCACGACCTCGGGCGTGAAGCCTTCGGGCGCGTGCTGTTCCGCCGCGACGCGGCGCGGGCTGATCTCAACCGCCTCCGCGACTGTGCGAAACGCGCCGCTCCACACGTCGCTCGCAGACTGTTCGCTTGCAGACTGTTCGACGTAACCCGCGCGGCGCAGTGTTTCGATGAGACGCTCGCGCGAAAAATTCTGTCCCGCGCGCAGCACGCGTGGCGCGGCGTATATCCCGGCGCGGCTCGTCAGGTAGCCGGAAGCCAGACGCTGATCAATTTTGCCCGCCGCATCGTTGTAGCAATAGATGATCGAGGCGACCGCCGCCGCGCACAACACGAGCGACGCGACAGACGCGTAGCGCACTGCGCGCCAACGCCGGGAGGCGCGGCGCAGACGCTCATCCGCCCTGCGTTCCGGCTGCCAAATCCACCTCACACGCCTCTTCTCGCGCCGCTCCGATGTGATTTCAATTGCCATGATAAAAGCTGTCCGTAGTCCGTAGTCCGTTGTTCTTTTTGTCTGGATAGTTAATCGTTCAATTCAATCTTTAGTAACCCGCCCGTCAGTCACATGCAGCGGGCAACCGGCAACGGACGACTGACAAGTTTTTTGCACACGTAGCCCTGCCTTCGGGACTCTTTCGCGTCCCGTGCCGTGGTTTCCGCGACTCGGTTATGTGAGGAGTAAACGACTAATCGACGGCGAATTCTTTGAACGAGTGCGCCGCGTCTTTCGTTGGGACAGTTTTAATGCGTCGCCGCTGCGCTCAGGGTCGGGGCGGTAGTTGCGCCCTGCTCAATGCCGCTGGCGGTTGTATCGGAGTTTGCCCATTGGGAGAGGGTCGCCGTGGAGACGGCGAGCGCGATCATGACCATGATGATGAAAAAAAGCTGCGCGAGGGTGTTCCCGAATTCTTTCATGTCCGCCCACCTTCTCTGAAAATCTTCCGCTGCCAGTGTTGAGCAATGTTTATGCCAGCAGGCAGACGCAGGCCGCCGCGCGCGCGTGCGTTTAGCTATGTTCTGCTTTGCGAAGAGTTTACAGGGACGACTTGAGAACTTTTGAGGCGTCGAGAAGGCTTACGTGCGCGGAGATGCGTCGGCTTTCAGTACGCCGCTTTGAGAAGCGCGGCGAGAATTTGCGTCTCGAAATAATTCGTTTTGAGCGGTCTCGCATCGGTGTACGGTAGGCTGACAGCCTGCCGCTCTTACAACACAGGCGGCAGGCTCATAACCTGCCGTACATTCAAATCCGCTCTAAGGCGTGCGTGTGTGAGATTTGCCGTCTTCGTGTGAGGCTGCGCGTGTCTCTCGCGCCTCGCGTCGTTCGAGTGTGGCGGGCGAGGCAGGGGGCGAGGCGGCGGTGTTGGTCGTCGCAGGCCGGTGCAGGAGGCGTTGTATCCAGGTCTGGTGTTCGGGGATGGGCGGCGCGAGGAGCGCGCGTATGTCCGCGAGCGATTCGCGGGCGGCCTCTTCGCCCGCCGCGAGCATTTCGGCGGCGCGCGTCATTTCGTCCCAGCGTATGTGGCCGACCTTCGGGCGGATGACGATGTCTGCGTTGCGCCCCTCGTGCGTGGAGACGGTGCGCTGCACCACCATAATTGACTGGATGAGCACGCCGATGGCCGACTGCGGCGGCCCCAAAAACTTCGCGCCCTCGAAATTCACGTCCACCGCGATGACGATGTCGGGGCCGAGCGCACGCGCGATTGAGGCGGGCAAGTTGGCGACGAGTCCGCCGTCCACGAGTTGCCGCCCCTCTGCGTCCGTGACGGGCACGTACCAACCGGGCACGGCGCAACTCGCGCGAATCGCAAACGCCACGTCGCCCACGTCGCGCATGACGACCGCCTGCCCCGTGTGTAAATCCGTGGCGACGGCGGCGAAAGGAATCGCCAACTCTTCAAAGCGTGTGACGGGAAAACGCTCGCGTATGTATTCTTCCATGCGCGCGTTCGATTGCACGCCGAGCCGCGAGAGCGTCATGCGCCCGAAGTTGCGCCAGCGCATCTCGCGCCCGAGGCGTTCGAGTTCCGCGACGCTCATTCCGGCGGCGAACGCCCCGCCCACGAGCGCGCCCGCCGACGTACCCGCCACAGAGTCAATGGGGATGCCCGCCTCCAACAGCACCTTCAACACGCCCACGTGCGCCACGCCCCGCGCCGCGCCGCCCGACAACGCCAACCCCACGCGCAATCTCTTCGGTTGCTCTGAATTTTTACGTCGCATGATCTTTCAATAGTGCCAAGAACAGTGACAAGTGACGAGTGACGAGTGACAAGATAAAACAGTGAATCGTGAATCGTAAATCGTAAATGGACGAAAACCGGGTTTCTCGATTCACGATTGACGATTGACGATTGACGATTCACGGCTTTCCATCTTGTCACTCGTCACTGCCGCAAGATCGCTCCACCTGACGGAAGTTTGATGGCTGGCGTATGATGCGCGCGTTCGGACGATGCTGGAAACATTCTGAAAGGACTAGATTTTTCATGTACGTAACACATCTGGAATGCGCGGCGTGCG
>DASYMM010000252.1:0-3689 GCA_036009085.1 Pyrinomonadaceae bacterium
CACAACGACGCGCTCCTCATCCGCGCCGCCGACGGCTCAATCGAACATCTCACCGAAGGCGGGACAGTGCTCGGCGCGTTCGAATGGGCGCGTTACACCGAGGCGCGCACCACGCTCGAACGCGGCGACGTGCTCGTCATCTATTCCGACGGCATCAGCGAAGCTGACAACCCGCGCGGCGCGGAGTACACCGAACATCGCCTCGCCCACCTCGTACGCAAAAACCGAGAGAAGCCCGCCGACGAACTGCGCCAGCTAATTTTTACGGAAGTGGACAACTGGACGGGCGGGCAGGAACGCGACGACGATCAGACGGTCGTTATCCTAAAGAGCTACTAAAAGCCCTCAAACGTGAATAGAGAAAATAGGTTTCCGGCTTTGCCCGGAAAGTGGGAATTGTGCGTCATGGTTCAGTTTGAAATTCCGAGCCGTCACCCACCGGCGACTTGATGACAAACTGAACCATGACGCAATTCCGAGTAACTTTTCGGTAAGACGCCGACGGAAACTCAATGTCGCCCGCGTGCGGGTTTCGGGTTCGGCTTCGCCGTGGGGCGAAAGGGCGTGCCGCCGCCGGTATTAGGCGTGCGTGCGCGACTCGGAGGAGTGCCACCCGCCGTGTTCTGCGGCCTTCTGGGCGGAGTGCCGCCTGTGCTGGGTTTCTTAACTAACCATGGCGCGCCGTATGGAGTTCCACCACCGGTGTTGGTCGGGAACGGCTTATACGGCGTGCCACCCCCCGTGTTCTTGACGGCCTGCGGTCGCTTGACGGTCTGCGGTTGCCTGGGCGGAGTGCCGCCCGTGCTGGGTCTGCGTGCCTGAGAGGTGCGTGTCTGTGCGTTGACAGTGAGTGTGCAGAGAATCAGGCAAAGAATTAATGAGAAAGCTTTCTTCATTTCACTCCTCCGAAAGGGCAGTAGTTATTCTTTGTCCCCTGTTATACCTGTTGAACACTCCTCAGGAGACTAATGAGGAGGTCAAGATATGCGTTGATTATTGTTCAGATGTGGGCTGATCAGATTTAGGATGTCTGATTTTATTTGCATCATCCGGGCTTTGAACGTGAGGTTTGCCGCCCGGACGACGTTTCGGGCAAGATTAAGCGGCTTCGGGCGGAGTTCGGGGTTTTATCTATTCACGATTTACAATTCACGATTGGAGACTTTTACGTCGTGATGATCGTGGCGCGTGCGCCGAGGAGTTCGGAGAAGTCTTTGGTGTAGATGGTTTCCACTTTGCGGACGCGGCGGATCGTCTCGACGAGTTCTTCGGTCGTCATGTAGCCGCCTTCGGTGTGCGCGATAGCCCACGATTTGAGATGCGCGGCGGCTTCGAGCAATTCTTCCACGAGACGCAGGTGTTGCCCTTTGGTCTCGACGCGCCCGCCGAGTCGCCCCGCGCCCGCCGCTTCAAATTCATCCCAAAATTCCGTGCCGCCGCGCACCCATGCCTCACGCCACGTAGACAGTTCATCGAGGCTCGACGCGCCGCTGCTGCTGCTGCGACGCGCCGGAGCGGGCACGCGCAAAAAGAGCAGATCGCCCTGTTGCTCTGCGACGAACTGGCGCGCGTCTTTGTTGCGGCTCGTGTTGCGCTGCCCGTTGTCGAAGGGCGGCGGGAGCGCCTCGTGCAGGCGGCGCAGGACGCGCGAGAGCGGCTGGCGCAGTTCGCGCGTGGCTTCGTCGAAGGAGAGCGCGTAGTCGCCGACGAGCATGCCGAGGTTGAGTGCGAGCGATTGTTTGATCTCGCCGTCGAGTCGTTCGGCGTTCTCGCGCAGGTTGTCGAACCACCACGCGTCCGTTTCGGAGAACCAGCGACGGAGCGCGGCGTTGCGTAACTTGTAGCGCGGCACGTAAACGTCTTCGAGCAGAATTTCCAGATCGTCTGCGTTCAAACTCTGCGCGTTGTTTTCGACGCGCGCGATGCCTTTGATCCAACCCGAGCGCGCCGCATCGTTCGTGGCGACGCGCACGCCCCAACGCTTGACGTGCGTTTCCAAATCAGGCTCGCCCGCGAAAGGGTTGACGAGCGAACGAAAGCGTAGGCGGCGCAAGACGCTCAACTCGAAGGCGAGCCAGCCGCGCGGGATTGAACTGGAATAATCAGGCATGTCGGTTTCTAGTCGGTCTTCGTTAAACCTAGAGGGTCTTGGTCGCTATCGGAATTTTGCGCGTCGTCAACAGGCGCGCTCGCGGCGTTCGACTCGACGCGCTGAACGTAAGGGTTCGTGCCCGCCTCCGGGATATGGCCGCCGATGCTCCATCCTTGATCTGCAACTGTCGAGGCGTCGCCCGTTGGCTCGTCGTGCGTCGTTGTTTCGGTTGCTGCTGTCGTCGTCGCCGCGTCTTCATCTTGGCGTGCGTAGGAGCGCAGGGCGGGCAGGTTCTTCAAAGTGAGAAAGGCGCGGACGACGTTCGGGTCGAACTCAAGGCCAGCCCACTCGGCGAGATGCTGTCGCGCTTCCTCTTCCGTGCGGGCGGGACGAAACGGGCGCGCATCCGTGAGCGCGGCGTAAGCGTCGGCGACGCGAAGGATGCGCGCGGCGAGAGGGATTTGTTCGCGCGAGAGGGCGTCGGGATAGCCCGTGCCGTTCCACCATTCCTGATGCCAGCGCACGAGCAGTTGCGCGGCGCGGTCTGCGCCCGCACGCGCGGCTTCCTGTTCGCCGATCACGGGATGACGCGCCAGATCGAGCCGTTCCTCAAACGTGAGCGGCGCGGCGCGGCGTATGTAATCGCGCTTCATCGCCATCTCGCCGAGATCGTGCGCGAGCGCGGCCAGACGCAACGCCGCGCGATCCGCACGACCCAACCCGAACAGTTTCGCCAACTCATCGCAGAGCGCGGCGATGCGTTCGGCGTGCGGGTGCGCGTAGCCCTCAAATTCATCCGCCGCCGCCGCCAGCCGCGTGAAAGCCTCGTGCGCGATGCCGTCTTCGTTCGTTAATTTCCTTTGCAGAGAAGCCATATGGGTAAAAGTGACAAGTGACAAGTGACAAGTCAGAAAGAATTGAATAGTAAATCGTAAACGACGAATAGAAAAGCCGCCGCACCGGGCATGCTGATCGGAGCCTGTTTCAGAACTATCGCCAGCCGCTCAACTCTTTGCGTCTTACGTCTTAACTTTGCGCCTCCCGCGAGAACGGTTTCACGCGAGAGGCGCAAAGTTAAGACGTAGGACGCAAAGGAAGACAGTAGACGCAAAGGAAGGCAACGGATAGTTTCGCCACGCCTCTTGATGGAAGTTTGCTCGCTTCCGGCTCGTCACTTGTCACTCGTCACTCGTCACTTCGCTCTGCGCAACTGGTCGAGCAGGCGGCGCGCGGCGTCGTGATTGGGGTCGAGGGAGAGGGCGCGTTCGAGTTCGCGTTCGGCGCGGAGCGTCTGGCCGAGCACGCGTAGGAGTTCGGCCAGCATGACACGATAGCCGGGGTCGTTGCTGTCGAGTTTGATGGCGGTTTGCAACTCGGACTCGGCCTGATGGCGCGTGCGCACGTCGCGCGCGAGTGCGCTGCCGTAGAAAGCGTGGTAGCGCGATTGCTGCGGGACGAGCCGCGCGGCTTCGCCGAGCAACGCGACGGCGGACGGCAGGTTGTTCTGTTTGAGCGCGGCGAGTCCTTCCGTAAAACTCTGTGCGGCGCGTTGCTCGCGCGTCAGGTGCGCGTTGGCCGCAGACTTCGCGGAGTGTTG
>DASYMM010000253.1:0-7688 GCA_036009085.1 Pyrinomonadaceae bacterium
GCCGGGAACAGGCGCGCGTCGCGTAGCTGCGGCCAACGTCGCGCGTACTCGTCCGTCAGGCGACACGTCCAACCCGGCGCGGCGAGCGGCGGCAGTTGGTTCGCGCGCAAGCCCGCGATGTCGAGCGCGGCATCATCCCACTCGCAACTGCGCTGATTCAGGAGACCCGTGCCCGAAGCCATCGAGACGCTCGCCGCCACCTCGCCGCAGAGCTTGAGCGTCAGAAACTCACCGGGCGAGACCCAGAGCGCGACCGCGCCGTACAACTCCGGGTTCTCTTTCCTGAGCCAGAGCAGTTTGGCAGGCCAGTAACCGGCGTGAAAACGGCAGCCTGTGCGGCGGTGCATTTCGCGTTCGTCGTAGCGTCGCCTGAGCGCGTCGGCCTCGGCGGCGGCGCGCGTGTCAGCCCAACCATAGACGGGCGTGAGCGCGCGTCCATGCCCGTCAATCCCGACAAGGCTGTGCCAGAAACAGGCGACGGCGACGGCCTCGACACTCGACACAGGCGAGCGCGCCAGCGACGCGTCAATCACAGACTCGACCTGCGCGACCAACTCTCCGGCGTCCGCCTCAGCCCCGCCCTCACGCGTCGTGCTGAAACTGCGCCCGACGCTCCCCTGCGTGCCCGCCACCTCGCGCCCGCGCCCGTCGAACAGCGCGGCGCGCACGCTCGACGTGCCGATGTCTATCGCCAACACGAACGGCGCGCGCGCTTCAATCGCCGTCACCTCTTCCATTTCTCGCTCGACGAATACGTCCACATCATTTCCTCTTTTTACCTCTACCTCCTGATCCGGCTTTTTGTGCTTCGCTAAAGACACGCGCTTTGTCCGGCGGCACCATATCAAATCTGTCAACTGTTAAAGAAACAATATTTTTGTAGTGTCCTGAATTGAACTCTCTCTCGCCCCCTCTGCGACTTCTCTGCGTCTGCGGCGGTGAATGCTTGATTCACCAACACTCACCGCCGCAGACGCGGAGCGACCCGCTGAGGAAGCGCAGAGAGTTAAGCTGGAATCAGGACACTATTCTCGTGTCGCCTAGCCAGTGTTGCGCAGACCCGCCGAGATGCCGTTGATCGTCGCCGCGAGCGCGTATTTCAACTCTTCGCTTTCCTCGCCGCCACGCAGTCGCCGCAGCAGTTCGATCTGGATCAAACTCATCGGGTCAACGTAAGGATTGCGCAAACGAATCGAACGGGCGAGCACCGGGTTGTGCTCCAACAATTCCTGCTGGCCCGTGACGCGTAAGATCATCTCTCGCGTGCGCTCGAACTCTTCCTCGATCATGCGCCACACGACTGCTCTCAACTCCTCGTCTTCGACCAGCAGACTGTAGCGGCGCGCTATCGAAAGATCGGCCTTCGCCAGCCCGTTCTCGACGTTGCTGATGAGATCGTTGAACAAGGGAAACTTCTTCATCATCGTGCGCAGCAACTCTTCGCCGCCCTCGTGCGACTGACAATAAAGCGCGAGCGCATGCCCGACGCCGAACCACGCGGGCAGCACGTGGCGACTCTGCATCCAGCCGAAGACCCACGGGATCGCGCGCAGTTGCGCCACCTCTTCGCGCGGATCGCTCGCTTCCTTCCCTTCTTCCGGCGCGCGACGGCTCGGACGCGAACCGCTCTTCGCCAGTTCAAACTCCCGCACCGGCGTCGCCCCTCGAAAGTAGCGAAGCGTCGCCGCGTTTTCCACCACCGACTCGCGGTAAAACGCGAACGACTCGCCGGACATCTCTTCCATCGCCGCCACCCAAGCGGCTTCGACGGGTCGAGCGTCGGGGCGCGCGAGGGCGTCGAGCGCGGCGGCAATCATCAACTCGAAACTGCGTTCGGCCAAGACCGCGTCGGAGTATTTGAAGTTCAGGACTTCGCCCTGCTCCGTGATCCTGATCTTGCCTGTGAACGCGCCGGGCGGCTGCGCGGCGATGGCGCGATGCGTGGGGCCGCCGCCGCGCCCGACCGTGCCGCCGCGCCCGTGGAAGAGGCTGAGTCGCACGCCGCATTCGCGCGCGACGCGATGCAACTCCTCGTGCGCTTTGTAAATTTCCCACGTGCTCGTGAGCATCCCGCCGTCTTTGTTCGAGTCCGAGTAGCCGAGCATGATCTCCTGCTCGCGTCCCCACGAATCGAGATGGCGCGCGTAGAGCGTTGAAGTCCAGAGACGACGGCAGACTTCCGGCGCGCGCCGCAAATCTTCGATTGACTCGAACAAGGGCACGGGCATCACGCCCGGATCATTGTGCTCACTCGCCGCCGCCGCACGCACGCCGCAGAGTTCCATGAGCCAGAGGAGCGAGAGCACATCGCGCTCCGCGCTCGCGCCGCTGATGACGTAGGCGCGTATGGCCTGCGGTGCAAACGTGCGCTTCACTTCGGCGACCGCGCGCAAACTGTCTAGAAGCGCGGCGGTCTCCGCCGAAACGACCGGAACACGATCAGCAGGCGCGTGCCCGTCGCCGGCTAACGACTGTCCAACGCTCGCGTCGCCGGCTAACGGCTGTCCGGCGTTCCCCGCTTCTACATCGAAGCGCAAGCCGCCTGCGAGTTCGCGGACGGCGCGTGCGTGGACGCGTGCGTGTTGTCGTATGTCGAGCGTGTGGAGGTGAAAGCCGAACGTCTCCGCCTGATGCAGGAGCGGATCGAGCAGCCCCTCGGCCAATTCGCCGCCGACGTTCTCCGAGAGGCTTTCGCGTACGAGCAAGAGATCGGCGATGAAAGCGTTGGCGTCCGCATAACCGTCAACGCCTGCCGGGGCTTCGCGCGTCGAGCGCAGGCGGTGGAGCACGTAAGCGAGGAAGCGACGGTAAATCTCGGCGGGCGGGTGGCCTTCGACTTCCGCTGCCGCGCCCTTCAAAGTGTCGCCGTAACTTTTAAACTTCGCTTGCAGCCGCGTCGAGATGTTCACTTGATGCGCCGAGAGACTGAGTTGCTCCTGCAAGTCGTCCACGGCTTTGAGGTAGAAGTCGAGAATCGTGTGGCGCGCGAGCAGGAGGGCTTCGCGGGTCGTGTCGGCGGTGACATACGGGTTGCCGTCGCGGTCGCCGCCGATCCACGAAGCGAAGCTGATCACATTCGGCAAGGCGCGCGGCTCAAGGCGCGCGTCGTAAACCTGCGCGAAACCGCTCGCCATCTCCGCGTAAACGTCTGGCAGCGTGCGAATCAACACCGCGGGGTAGTAGTCCAACCCCATCAGGATTTCGTCTGTGACGGTGGGCTGGCGGCGGCGTATCTCGTCGGTCTGCCAGAGCGCGTTGATCTCGCGTGCGATTGTCTCTTGCGCGGCGGCGGCCTCGGCGTCCGCGAGCGGCAGGCGGCTCAGGCGTTCCAACTGATCGGCGATGCGGCGACGTTTGAAGAGAATCGTGCGGCGCGCAACTTCCGTCGGGTGCGCCGTGAAGACGGGCGTGACGCCGACCCGGCGCAACACTTCGAGCGCGTCTTGCCACGTGATGCCCGCATCGCGCAGGCGTTCGAGCGTGCCGCGAAAAGTGCCGGGCAGCGCGGGCAAATTCGCGGCGAGGGTGCGCGCGCGCCGACGCTGCTTGCGGTGATTGGTTTCGGCGAGATTGGTCAGTTCAAAGTAGATCGCGAAGGCTTTCGTCAGTTGGTACGCCTCGACGACGTTCAAATTTTTGACGACCGCTTCGGCGCGTGTCATCAGATCAAAATCGTCTGGCGACGAACTCTGCCCGGCAGCAGCGACGGCGGCGACCGTGGCGCGTTCGTCGGCGGCGTTCGCCTCTCGATGTTCCGCTGTCAAACTGCGCAGCAACTCGACGTTGTTGAAGAGCGATTCCCCGACCTGCTCCTTGAGCGTCTGGCCGAGCAGTTGGCCGAGCGAGCGCACGTCGCGGCGCAACGGCAGTTCCTTCACCGCCGGGTCGCCGCTCGTCAACTCGGCCAGACGCGCCGCCTGATCTTCCGCCTGCCACAAAGACCTCACCACTTTTCTCACCCGTCCCGCCGCCGCTGAATTTTCGTGTGGAAGTAGAGTGCGTTTGAAAACTAAGAACATATTTCCTTTGCCTTTGCGCCTCCGGCGTGAGACTAATGCTTGCAGAAGAATTAACTCACGCCGGAGGCGCTGGAGGCGCAAAGAAAGCAGAAGCGGATTTTGAAACGCGCTCTGACAACTTTGGAACCGGCGGATCAAGTTCGTTAGACCACGCCCCGATTCCTCCCGTCAAGTTGGCGGAGCACACATCGCTCGACGGGATAGCGCGGTTGACGGGATAGCGCGTCGGGAAGCGTTCAATCAGCACCCGTCGCGTCGAGCGCGATGTCGGCGGAGATGTTTGCCGGCGCGAAGGCTGCCGGGAGCGCGGCGGCTCGCTCCGGCGTCTCCGGGCTGAATCCACGTTCGAGGTCGAACGCGTAAACCGTCTCGCCGTGGCCGCGTTGACGACAGCCTCAGACCTTGATGAAAATTCGCCGGCGATAGAGAAGCGAGGCCACGCCGAGCCAGAGCAGCACGATGCAGATGGCAAATATGAGCGAGGCGTTTGCGGGCGTCGCCCACGAAGCGAAAGCGTTTTCGTAAGCGTAGGTCTTTAAATCCGCCGCGCTCCCGTCGGCGCGCGAGAGCGTGACGCTGGAAATGATGTTCGAGAAGAGTTCCGAGAGGAAGTAAATGGCAAGCGCGTTTGAGCCGAAGATGAGGAAGGGACGCAAAGGGCGGCGCACGCCTTTGATGTCTACGAGCCAGTAACAGAAGGCGAAGACTTGCAACGACAGCCCGGCGGTCAGCAGCACGTAAGAACTCGTCCAGAGCGCCTTGTTGACGGGAAACCAGCCGCCCCACGCCCAGCCCGCCACGATTGCCAGCGCGCCCGCGACGAACATTCCCGCCGCCTTGTCGAGTGCGTCGCGGCGTGTGCGCAGCCAGTGGCCTGTGAGCACGCCGCAGAGCGTCGTCGCAATCGCGGGGATCGTGCTCAAGAGTCCTTCCGGGTCGTAGAGCGGCTTCCACGTGTGCCGCCCGAGCAACGCACGGTCAACGTATGCCGCGAGGTTTCCCTCCATGCTCAAGTCGCCCGCGCCGAAACCGGGCACTGGCATCAAGGTCATCAACGCCCAGTAGACGAGGAGCAGAGCGGCGACGATGAGAGCTTGCGCACGCCATTTCGTGTTGAGGAAGATGACGGAGGCGACGAGGTAACAGACGGCGATGCGTTGGAGTACGCCGGGGATGCGCAGCGTGGAGAGTTCGTAGCGTGGGAAGCCCGCGAGCACGAGACCGAGCGCGAAGATGATCAGGGTGCGCCGGACGATCTTCAGATACAAGTCGCGCCGGCTTCCACCCGCTTCGGCGCGGCGCGCGAGCGCGAGCGTGATGGAGACGCCGACGATGAAGAGGAAGAACGGGAAGACGAGATCGGTCGGCGTCCAACCGTGCCACGCGGCGTGTTCGAGCGGCGGATGAATCGCCTCCCAAGAGCCGGGGTTGTTGACGAGGATCATCCCGGCGATGGTCAGGCCGCGAAACACGTCGAGCGAAAGTAAACGCCCCGCCGCCTGCCGTCCCGCCTGCTCTCCACTTGACGCGTCCATACATTCGTCTCCAACTGACTTCACTTCAAGTGCGCTTCAACGCCCGCTCTTCCAGTTCTTCTTTGCGCCTTTGCGCCTTGGCGTGAGAATCATGCTTGCGAAAGAAATAGCTCACGCCAAGGCGCAAAGAAAGAGAGGTTGTAGTTTTCAAACTGCACGCTTTAGGTAGCGAGGCGCGCGAGCACGCGTGCGCGAACTTCTTCGACCATGCGCTGCGCCCGCTCGCGGTCTTCGGCTTCCGCGACGATGCGTATGATCGGCTCTGTGTTCGAGCCGCGCACGAGAAACCAGCCTTCGGGGGTCGTCACTTTCACACCGTCGCGCAAATCCATCTCATGCCCCGCGTATTCGTCCCTCACCATGCGGAGCACGGCGCGGATGGCGTCCGAGCGGCAGGCGAGTTTTTCTTTGACCATGTAAGAGCGCGGGAGTTCGGCCACGAGTTCCGAGATCGTGAGTTTCGTCCCGGCGAGCAGGTGGAGGACGAGCGCCATGCCGACGAGGCTATCGCGCGCGAAATTGATGCGCGGGTAGATGACGCCGCCGTTGCCCTCGCCGCCGACCACCGCACCGCGCCGCAACATCTCCTCCGCCACGTTGGCCTCGCCGATCTTCGAGCGATAGACGGGACAATTGAAGCTCGCAGCCACCGCGTCGAGCGCGCTCGTCGTCGAGAGGTTCGCCACGACCGCCCCGCGTTCGAGACCGAGTACGTAGCGCGCCGCGAGCACGAGCGTGTACTCCTCGCCAATCGCCTCGCCGCGCTCCGAGACGATGGCGAGGCGGTCTGCGTCCATGTCCTGCGCGAAGCCCACGTCGCAACCATGCTCGCGCACCGCCGCCATCAACTGGCCGAGGTTCTCTTCCACAGGCTCAGCCCCGCGCGGGAAGAGACCATCCGGCGTGACGTTCAACGGCACGACTTCGACGCCGAGCGCGTCGAGCAGGCGCGGCGCGACGATTGACCCCGCCCCGTTGCAAGAGTCAACCGCCACACGCAGTTTGCGCGTCACTAGCGGCCTCTGCGGCAACGCGCCGAGCGCGTCGAGGATGGCCTTGATGTGAAAATCAATCGCGCCCGCCGAGGGTTCGACGCCGCGCATCTCCGCGCCCGCCACCTTCCGGTATTCGCCCTGATGATAGATGTCCAGAAGTTGTCTGGCCTGCGCGTCGGCGAGGAACAGTCCGGCGGAGTTGATGAACTTCAGAGCGTTCCACTCCGCCGGATTATGGCTGGCCGTGATGGCGATGCCGCCGCGCGCGCGCCTTTCGCGCACGAGTAGTTGCACGGTCGGGACGGGGCAGATGTCCAAATCAACGACGCGGCAACCGCTCGACAACAATCCAGCCACAACCGCCTGCCGCACCATCTCGCCCGACGTGCGCGTGTCGCGCCCGATCACAATCGTGCCCGGCCCCGCATAAGTGCCGAATGCTTGCGCAAACCGCACGATCAGCGTCGGCGTCAGAGACTCGCCCACCACGCCGCGCACACCCGAAATGCTGATCTTAAGAGTCGGTATCGCTCGCATATTAAAGGCAGTGACGAGAGAAAAACAGGTTTCAGGTTTCAGATTTCAAGTTTCAGGTCAGAGGTTCTTTGTTCTTTAACTTGAAACCTGAAACCTGAAACTTGAAACCTAAAAAAGTCACTTGTCACTCGTCACTGTTTTACCGAGGTTGAGGCGGAAGAGGCCGCCTTTCGTGGTCTTCTCGTCGCCGAGTGCGCCTGTCACGTAGAGTTGCTCCATGCGTGCGCCGCCGAAGGCGACGTTGCTGGTGGTGAGATTCCCCGCCGCGTAACGGCGCAGGAGTTTTCCTTTTGCGCTCAACACCTGCACCTGTCGCATGCCGTAATGCGCGACGTAGAGATTTCCGGCGGCGTCGAGGCAGATGCCGTCCGGCTCGTTGGCGATCTGCTCGCCCCGCTTCGTGGGGAGGTTCGCGAAGACGCGCCGCTTTCCCGCTTTGCCGGGCGCGTCGATGTCGTAACGCAGGATGCGATTGTGTTTGCTCTCGCCGACGAAGAGCGTCCGCCCGCCGCGACCGAGCGCGATGCCGTTCGGGAACGCCAGCCCTTCGGCCACGAGATGAGTCTTGCCGCGCGTGTCAACGTAGTGAACCGTGCCGATGG
>DASYMM010000254.1:0-10979 GCA_036009085.1 Pyrinomonadaceae bacterium
CGCGCCCTTCAGCTCCAGCCCGGCGAAGAGTCCTTTGCTGCGCGAGTAGGAGAGGATTCCGGCGCGCAGTTGGAGGTCGGTGGACGCACCCGCCGCGCGCCCGACGGGGCCAGCCGCGATGCTGCCCTCGCCGCCGATCTCAAACTTATCTTCGAGTAGTCCCTTCACCGCGTCTTCGTTCATAAAGAGCAGGACGAAGTCTGTGGAAGACGCGCCGAGTTGGGGGCCGATGCTGCCGCCGCCGAGGTTGAAGAACGCGGGCGCGCTCCAACCGCCGGGAATGCGCCGGCTGATCACGCCGCGACCGCCGCGTCCGCCGACGAGCAGGAAGCCCGCCTTGATCACATCCGGGAAGACCGCGACCGCTTCCGCCTTGTCAATCAACTCTCTGGGAATCGCGCGCTCCGGCGTGGACATGATCTGGCGGAAAACTTTCGCGGCCTTGTTGGCCTGATCGCGCGCCTCGGCTTCGGCCTTGAGCTGTTTTTTGCTGATCTGCGCCGACGCGTCGAAGGTCGTCGCGCCGAGCGCGAGCGCGCCCAAGAGGAGCGCGCGCGTAAGTCTTCTCTGAAATGATTTCATGCTTCTTCTCCTTGCCAGCTTATAAATAGTCCGGCGGCGACACCGGAGGGGAGAACAAGCTTGTTCGCTTTCCAGCGGGGAGGGACATCGAGTTGTGTCGCGCCTTTGTTATGACTCGCACATCTTACAACGTCTCTTCTTAAAATAGAACTTAATGATTTGCAGGTCTTCTCTTCGACTAAAACGAGACGCTGTAGCTCACGCCCGGATACTTGCTCTTCACCATGATGAACGAGAAGGCGTGTCGGTTGTACGTGTAATTCAGGATCGGGTGCATGTTGATGCCGTTGTGCGTGATGAGCGCGGAGAAATTCTTGTTGAGTTGAATGCTCATCCCGCCGACCGGCAGCAGCCTGTGTTGAAACGTGCCGTAAACTACACCGACGTAGGGCGCAATCGGCAACCCCGTCTCGCGCTGCAAGCTCTTGCTCGCGGTCATGTAAAAGGATTGACCGGAAGGCGTGCCGATGCGATCCGAACTCGTGCCGAGCATGAGCGCGGGACGCCGCTTCGTCTCCGTCAACAAGAGCAGGTTAGCGATGGGCGCAACTTCATCCGCGCCCGGATTGTATTCCACCCCGGCGGTCAGGCGCGGGTGAAATTTGTAGGTTAAAGTCAGGCGCACAGTGGCGCGCGGAATCTGCTTCGAGAGCAGACGCGCTCCGTAAACCCAACGCTCTTTGCTGTCGTTTCCTGCCCCGCTCACGGCGCGGCCTTCTCCCGGTCAAGACGGTCAAGCGGGAACGAGTGACACGTGCTCCTCGTGCTTGGCGGCCAACTCGCGCTGCCGCGACTTATCTTCCTTCGCCGCCTGCACGAGCAACTTGTCAATCTCTCGCTTCACGTCAGCGGCTTTGATCACGCCGCTCTTGTGCCAGACGATCTTTCCGTCGCGCCCGATGATCGCCGTGCCGGGGAGCGCGGGCGCGAGCCCGAAACGCTCCATGTCGGCCACGCTCGCGCCGAGCCAGACGGGAAAGTTCAACTTCGTCTCCTTGATGAACTTCAAGACCGCGGGCTTGGCCTTCGCCTCGTCGGCTGACGCGCCGATGACCTGCACGCCGAGCGCGGCGTAACTGTTCTGCACTTCGGCGAGGTCGGGCATCTCCTTGCGACACGGCTCGCAATAGGTCGCCCAGAAATTGAGCACCACCACGCGCCCGCGAAACGCGCTTAACTTTTGCTCCGCCCCGAACAAATCAGGCAGCGCGAGTTCGACCTCTGTGCCGATCACTTTCGCGTCCTGCAAGACGGAAGCCGCCGCATTCTCGACGCCCGCGACGACCTGCAACGCGTCAACGCGCAGATACTTCTTCTCTTTCGCGGCGCGCATCGTGCCGGAGACTTCCACGCGCTTGCCCATGAAGGCGAGCCAGTCCTTCGCGCCCTTGTCGAAGCGTCCGTCTTCGAGCAGGTAGAGCGCGAAGTTGTTCGCCGCGCCCTCACGCACGGCGAGCGCGGCGTCAATTCCCTTCGCGGCGCAATCGGCGGCGCACTTGATGTCGGCAGCCGTGCCGTAAGGCGTCTTCGTGCGGTCTTCCGCCTCGAACCAGCACTGCGAACAGACGATCTGCCCTTCAAGTTTGACCGCCCCGTTTCCCGCTGCGGCAACTTCCTCTTGCGCCCGCGCCGCGCCCGCGCTCGACGCGAAGGCCAGCGACAACAGCGCGACGCTCATCAATAATCTTTTCATCACTACATTCTCCATTTTGTCTTTCCTTTGTGTCTTCGTGTCTTCGTGGTGAATGATCTTAAAAAGCTTTGACCACGAAGACACGAAGACACAAAGGGAGACAGGGAAACCAACTCATGTTCAATTTGCGCCGCCGTACTGCGCGATAATGCGTTCGCGTATCTGCGCGGGGCTGAGGCGTTCCTCATTTTGCAACTTGTAGGCGAGCAGAGCCTCTTCGACGCAGACGGCGCAATGCGCGGCGTGGTCGTCCGTGAAGCAGGTTTGCAAGCTCTTGTGCCCGAAGCCCTCGTCGCAATGGCAATAGCACGGAAGCTGCGCGATGGTCTGCGGAATCTCTTTGACCGCCGCGTAGGCCATCCGCGTCAGCCCCGTGAACTGCGACGCAGGGAGCACGGGCGGCAGGTTCTTCAAGTCCGCGCTGCTCTTAGCGTAACGCGGCACGCGCCCCGGCTCGCCGTGCGAATGCCCCTCGTGCGCGTCCGGCGTCGTTGTTGTCGCCGCCGCCGCCGTCTCGCTCCCCGCCGTGTCGTGCGCGGCCTGCGGGGTGGTTGCGGGAGTTTGTGGTTGCGTGGTCGCCGTGGCTCTGTTAGACGGCGTCGCGGTCGCTCCCGGCGTCGAAGAGGTCTGTTCGGAAGACGCGCCGCCGCACGCCTGCAATAAAACTGATGCCGCGAGCAACAGGCTGTACGCGAGCGCGAGGCGGATTTTTTTCTTTGTCGTGATGTGATTTGCGTTCATGTGAAACTGTCACTCCTTAACTTAGCTTGAACTGAAATCAATGTTTGTCGTGCGCGTCGTCTGCGCCCGTGGCGCCGGTCGCGCCGTGCCCGGCGTGTGCGTCCATTTTCATGCGCGCCGGACGAATGCGTATGAAGAACTTGTACGACTTCGGGTTGTTGCCGTAAATCGAATCGAGGATCGCGGGCTTGGAATAGAAAGTTAAATCGCCGCCCATCCCGACCGACAAGCTCTCCGTGTTCCACACGTCGCGCACGTAGCCGAAGGTGTACGCGCCGATGCGGAAGCGCGGGTGGGTGCCGTGCGCGAAGCCTAGACGGTCGAGTTCCGCGTGATCGAGGAGTTCGCTTTTGTCCACGAGTTCGAGGCGCGTGTAGAGATAATTTCGTTCGAGAAAATTCGCGGTCGTCTCGAAGGTGTAACCGTTGAGGTTGAAGAGTTCGCCGTCGTGCGTTTCGTGGTTGCGCCCCCAGATGAAGGCCGTGGCGAGATTGCCGCGCGCGAAACTCCGGTTGTATTGCACGGAGGCGGTCGTGCGCCGCACGTCGCCCTCATGCAACTGCTCGGGGTTACGCAGGAAGCCGTGGCTCACTTGAAAAGCCCAGTTCTGGTTCGGCGCAAAAGTGAGACGCGCCGAGCGAGAGTTGAGCGCGTGCGACTCGAAGTTGTAGCGGCGTTCGTCGGGTTCGCGCCCGTTGAAGACGGAGCCTTCGAGTTTGAACCAGCGATAACTGATGCCCGTGGTGAAGACGCCGAAGGCGATGTGCGTCGAATCCTGCAAGTGGTGCGTGAGCGGCGCGGTCGGGTTCTCCGAGGCGGACGCGCGGTGCATGAAGGCGACGGGGCCGAGCGCAGGCTCGCCGGGGAAACCGAAATATGTAAACCACGTCGCGCGCTCGCCGACGGGCACTGTGTACTGCGCGGAGAGTTCCATGAAGAGATCGTGCGGGTGCTGCGCGTCGCGGATGGGTCGGCCTTGGTAAACTTCGCCGGTCTGGAAAAGCTGCGGCGAGCCTGCGCCGGAAAAGGTCAGCGGTTCGAGACTCATCATCGCGCGCAGTTGCAGCGTCCCCGCGCCGACGCGCCTGTAAGCCATCGGCATAAACCAGTTTTGCGATTCAAACTTCGTCACGCCGCGCGCGCCGCCCTGCGAGTTCACGCCGAGTTTCACTTCGTAGTGAAACATCAGCAGCCAATCGCCGGACGACTTGTGATGCATGTACATCGGCGTCGAGGCGGGCTGCCATGCCGTGCCCGAACCGATCTGTCCCATCGGCGTGAAGTTCGCGCGGCTCGCGCCGTTGCGAATGCCCATCGTCTCACCAGACATCACCATCAACTCGTCCACGTCCGCTTCCGAGACGACTTTGAAGCTCTCCGCTTCGACGCCCTTCCCGCTCTCCTTCGACGCAGCATCGTCATGCCCCGTGTGCATGCTGTGGTCAACCGTGGTGGGAGCGGAAGCGGGTTGTTGCGGCGTCGGCGTGGGCTTAGGCGCGGGCGCGGTTTTCTTCGGCGCGTCGTGTCCGACGTGCCCGGCGTGCGGGTCGGGCTGCTGTTGCGCCCGCACATTCGCGCTCGCGGCGGCGAGCAGGACGGCGACGGCGAACGCGCATAGAAGCCGCGCGCTCAAGTTGCTATGTGAAAGATTCGATACGTGCATGTTGACCTCTCAAAACCCTACGGGGACGTGGCGGGAAAAGCAGACGCTTCTCGCGCATCCGTTCAATATTCCGTGTGTTGATGCTGGAACAGGGTGTGCGCCTCCGGCCAAACTCATACGCGCGGGCGCGCGAAGCCGGAGACGTTTGAGAGACGCTTAGATGAGGAAGACGTTGATCAACTTGTGGCGACGCTCGCCCGGCGCAGGCGGCGCGTGTTGAGAGGGCGAGAGATGCGCGACGCCGGAAGCCGTGGGCGCAAACGAACGGCGTGCGTCGTCGGCACCGTTCAATGCGGCGCGCTTCACCTTGTTCGGTTCGGGCGCGCTCGTCGTGGCTGTCGTCGGCATCTGCTTGCCGCGACCCGCGCAACATTCAAAACACGAACGCCCGCGCTCGACGAAACCCACAGCCGCCCCCGCACCCGCCGCAACGCTCTCCGATTCTGCCGCGCCCATACAATCCACGTTCGCGTGCGCGGCGTCGGCTTGAGGCTTCGGCGCGTGCGCGTCTTCGTGCGTCGCGGCGGCTATGGCGTGCGCGTGTTCGTTCGACTGCGAAGGCGGCGCGTTCGACTCGCCGAGTTTGGCGCGGCAACAGTCATGTTCGTCGGACGCAGGAGCGGCGGCCGCACCGTTCGACGCGCTCGCGTCGTCCATACAGCACGCGGCGGCGACGGCAATCGCGCTGCCCCACACGCCCGCCGTGAGCGTGAGTAGCAAGCCGAAGATGAGAGCCAGTCGTCGCATTAAGTTATCTGAGTTTTCGTTGCCGACGTTCAACCTTTCGGTTGTCGCCAATTTAACATGGACGCTCTCCGCCGCCCTAATTTGCAGCGAACCACACGCCAAGTCTTCCTTTGCGCCTTTGCGCCTTTGCGTGAGTTTCATTCTTGAGCCAAAACAAATCTCACGCAAAGACGCAAAGGCGCAAAGAATCACAGTCGGAAGCGTTTCAGCCGCAGGCTGTTGGCGACGACGGAGACGGACGACAGAGCCATCGCCGCGCTTGCGACGACGGGCGAGAGCAGCCAGCCCGTGAACGGGTAAAACACGCCCGCCGCGAGCGGGATGCCGAGCGCGTTGTAGACGAACGCCCAGAAGAGATTCTGCTTGATCACTTTGATCGTCTGCCGCGAGAGCGCAATCGCCGTCACCACGCCTCGCAGGTCGCCGCGAATCAGCGTGATGTCCGAGGCTTCAATCGCCACGTCCGTTCCTGTCCCGATGGCGATGCCGATGTCTGCTGCGGCGAGCGCGGGCGCATCGTTGATTCCGTCGCCCACCATCGCCACGCGCCGCCCCTCGCGCTGCAACTTACGCACCTCCGCCGCCTTGCCCTCCGGCAACACTTCCGCCAGCACGCGCCGGATGCCGACTTCGCGCGCCACCGCTTCCGCCGTCACGCGGTTGTCGCCCGTAATCATCACAACTTCCAGCCCCAACTTTTGCAACGCGCCGACCGCCTCTTTCGACTCCGCTTTCGTCTCGTCGGCGACGGCCAGCACGCCCGCCGCCGCGCCGTCAATTGCGACATAAACGGCGGTCTTCCCCGCCGCCGTCAAAGCCGCCGCGCGTTCCTCCAAATCTCCCGACGCCCCGACGCCGCGCTCCTTCATCAAGACGCTCCGCTCCGTCATCAACTTCAGATTCCCCAACAACACGCGCCACCCTTCAACTTCCGCCTCGACGCCGTGACCCGCCAGAGCATTAAATTTTTCGACGCTTGCGCCCGCCAGTCCACGCGCGCGCGCGCCTCGCACAATCGCCTCGCCTACGGGGTGCTCGCTTCCGCGTTCGGCGGCGGCGGCGAGTCGCAGCAGTTCGTCCGCGTCGAAATTTTCAATCGTCAACACGTCCGTCAGGGCAGGTTGCCCGCGCGTGATCGTGCCGGTCTTGTCGAGCACGATGGTCGTCAGGCGATGAGCCGTCTCCAAAGCCTCGCCGCCTTTGACGAGGATGCCCTGCTCCGCGCCGCGCCCCGTCCCGACGAGCACTGCGGTCGGCGTCGCCAAGCCCAAAGCGCAAGGGCACGCGATGATGAGCACCGACACGAAACTGACGAGCGCGTAACTCAGACGCGACTCCACGGGCGCACTGATAAACCACACGACGAACGCCAGAATCGCGATGCAGATCACGATGGGCGTAAAATAACCGCTGACCCGATCCGCCAGCCGCGCGATAGGCGCGCGCTGCCCCTGCGCCTGCTCCACCATCCGCACGATCTGTTGCAGCGCAGTATCGCGCCCCACCTTCGTAGCGCGAAAACGAAAACTCCCCGTGCCGTTCATCGTCGCCCCGATCACTTCCGCGCCCGCCGTCTTTTCCACCGGCATGCTCTCGCCCGTCAGCATCGCCTCATTCACCGCCGACGCGCCTTCCACGACAACGCCGTCAACCGGAATCCGCTCGCCCGGCCTCACGAATATCGTGTCGCCGACCTTCACCGCTTCAACCGGCAGGTCAACTTCCTGTCCGTCCTCGCCGACGACGCGCGCCGTGCGCGGTTGGAGTCCGACGAGACGCTTGATCGCTTCGGAAGTCTTGCCGCGCGCACGCGCTTCGAGGAGCCGGCCGAGCAGCAGGAGCGTGATGATCACGCTCGCCGCTTCATAATAGACGGGCGCGACCGGCAGGTGTGCGCCGCCATTGCTCATGCCCGTCGTCGCGGCATCGTGCGCGCCCGCGACGAGTTGCGGCGCAAACGTCACGACGAGCGAATAGATGAAAGCCGCGCCCGTGCCCGTCGCGATGAGCGTGTTCATGTCAGCCGCGCGATGGCGCAAGGCCGTCCACGCGCCCTCGTAGAAAGGCCGACCGCTGTAGAAGATGACCGGGAGCACGAGCGCGAGTTGCGCCCGGTTGATCCACGCGACGTTGAAGAGCGCGACGCGACCGTGCGACATCGCGATGAGGACGACGGGTACGGACAACACAGCCGCGACGATAAAGCGTCGGCGAAGCGTCTGCTGCTCCGCGCGCTCGGCCTCCCCCGCTCTCTCCGCTGCGCCCTCCGCTCCGGCGTCGCTCGCGCCGAAGCCGATCTCTTTTACCGCCTCGATGAGTTGCGCCGCGCCGGTCGCGCGCCGGTCGTATTCGACGGTGGCGCGCGCCGTCGCGAAGTTGACGTTTGCGCTCCGCACGCCCTCAGCGTTTGAGAGCCTGCGCTCGATGCGACGCGCGCAGGCGTTGCAGGTCATGCCTGCGAGCGACAGATCCACGCGCGCTGTGTTCACGTCGCTAACGTTTGGCGGTTTGACACTCTTGCCGGGCACCTTCGGCAGGTCGGCGGCCTTCTGAACGCGCGCGTCCGGCAGAGCGACAGTTTCACTCCGAGCGTCCGGCGCGACGACTTTGTTGTGAGCGTCCGGCGCGGCGGCGTTGTTCTGATTGTCCGGCGCGGCGACGTTGTCGGTCGCGCTCATACGCGTCGTCTCTTTCGTGCTTGTGCTTGCGTTCATGGTCGCTTCCCCTTGTTAGTACGCTTGCGTGCGGGCGCGTTTGTCGCCCTCGCCGCGTGTGGCGCGTGGACGTGGCTGTGCTCGATGAGGCCGCAAAACTGGCCTTCGTCCACGCCGCGCTCGTCCCAATCGTCGAGCGTGCGCGCGAGTTCGTTGCGATAGCGGCGCAGTTCGCGCAGGCGCACGTCGAGTTCCGCGAGCTTGCGCCGCGCCGCTTCACGCACCTCGATGCAGGGGGCCACGCCCTGCCCGCGCATCAACAGAATCTCCGCGATCTCGTCGAGCGAAAAACCTATGGCCTGCGCGCGTTTGATGAAGGCGAGGCGTTCGAGAACCGACGCGTCGTAGGCGCGATAGCCGGAAGCCGTGCGCGCGGGGCGACCGAGCAGGCCGCGCCGCTCGTAGAAACGCAGAGCCTCGACGCTCATCCCAGTCGCCGTCGCCACCTCGCCGATGCGCAGCGTCCGTCGCCCGTCAGTCTGTGCGGCAAATTGTCTCGCTGTTTTCGACATGGAGATATTGTAAACCCTGTAGCCCGCTACAGAGTCAAGCCCCCTTGTGAAGATTGCGAAAATTATTTTCCCGGCAATTCGGGGAACGGCGATTTGACCGCGCAGAGCGAACAATGCGACGATTGGCCGCCATCAAAATTTTTCACGCGAGTCGTGCTTTCTGAGGAGGTAGCAGCAGAGATGTCAATTGATCCGGATAAGGTGCAGACGCAGGAGGAGACGGGCGAACCCGCCGCGATGGATGAAGTGGAAGGGCGCGTTCAGGCGGAAATGAAGATCGCGGAAGGGCGCGCGAAAGAGAGCGTCGCGCAGGGATTGCAGGATAAGGAACTCGAACGCGAAGGGCGCGATCTCCAACAGGAAGGCGAACGCGAGTTGGAGCAGGAGAGACAAAACGGCGACGCCGACGGCAGCGAAGGCGAGTCGCAGTAAACGTCGAAGTTAAATTAGAGGCAGGCGGAGACGTTCAAATTTGAACGTCTCCGCCTGCCTTTCGTTTGATCCGAACTTCTGCGCGCGTCGCTTATTTTGCCGCGTCGTCTTTGCCCGCGCCGCTCCCGGCCTCGCTCAACGCGCGATCCGCGATGCCGCGCGCCAGCACCGCCACCTGCGGGCTGTAGCCGACGAACTTTTGCAGCAGTTGCCCGTTTTGATCGAGCACGTAGGTTTGCGGAATGCTGTAGCGCGGCGCGAGGAAAGTAGCCCACCCGTCCTGATCAACCCACACCACCTTGTAGTTGATCTTAAACTCTTTGACGAACTCCTTCACCGAGTCGGCCGTGTTCCGCTCGTCCTCCGAAGTTACGCCGAGCACTTCCACGCCGCGCCCCTTGTAGTCTTGCTGTATCTTGATGAAGTCGGGAATTTCACGTCGGCACGGGCCGCACCACGTCGCCCAAAGGTTCAGGATGACGACCTTCCCTTTGAAGTCTGACAGACGCAACGACTTGCCATCGAGCGTGGTCAAAGCGGCGTTGTACATCTCTTCGGGCATGGGCACGGGCGACGAAGGCGCGGGCGTCGCAGTCGTCGTTGCCTGTCGCGGCGTGGCGGCGGGGTTGGCGGCGGCGGGCGCAGTTGCGGCGGGCGCAGTCGCGGCGGGCGCGTGCGGCGCGTTCTGGCTGCCGTCGCGCGAACTGTCCGTCGGGTTGCAGCTTGCAGACAATGCTATCGCCAACAGCGAGAACGTCAGCGCGGCGAGCGCGACGCGCGCACCCGTCCAGATTTTCTTCGTCGGCGCGCTCGACGGTTGCTCAGAAGAGGTCATGCGAAAAACTTTCCTTCTCGGCTTTGAGAATCATCGTTTAGATAATTCATAGACTAAAGCATGGGGAGGGATTTGTCAGTTAGCGGAAAGCGCGGTCAATTGTCCGTCGTCCGCTGTCAGTTGTTAAGTTGAATCTTTAGCGGCTAACACATGAACCACAAAACAACGGACAACTGACGACGGACAACTGACGGTTTTACTTCACCACGATATTGACCAGTCGTTGCGGGACGACGATGACCTTAACGATCTGTCGGCCTTCGATGAAGGCGCGCACTTTTTCGTCGGCCAGCGCAGCCGCGCGCAGTTCGTCTTCGGAAGTGTCGGGCGTGGCGTGGATGCGCCCGCGCAGTTTGCCGTTGATCTGCACGGGAATTTCCAGAGCCTCTTTGCGCGCCAGTTCCGCATCGGCCACAGGCCAGAGCGCGTCGCTCGCCAGCAGCCCGCCCGCGTGCCCCAGAGCCTCCCACAACTCTTCCGCCACGTGCGGCGTGAACGGCGCGAGCATCAACACCAGAGCCTCCAACGCCTCGCGCACGGCGAATTTATCAGCCGCCGACGCCGACTCCGGCGCAGCGTCGAAGTCGCCCAGAGCGTTCAACAGTTCCATCAACGCGGCGATGCTCGTGTTGAAATGCAACTCGGAGAAGTCCTGCGTGATGCGCGCGATGGTCTGGTGCGTCTTGCGTCGCAAGGCGCGCGCGGAGTCGCCGAACTCGCCCGCGCCCTGTGCTTCCCCCGGCGCACCCGTCAAGCTCTCGCGCCAACGCCAGACGAAGTTATAGACGCGTCGCAGGAAACGCACCGCGCCCTCTATCCCTGTCTCCAACCAGCGCAGTTCGTTCTCCGGCGGCGCGGCGAACATGACGAACAGGCGCACGGCATCCGCGCCATACGATTCGATCATCTCGTCCGGGTCGACGCCGTTACCCAGAGACTTCGACATCGCCTTCCACTCGCCCGTGTCCGCGACGACGTTTGTGACCATACCTTGCGTCAACAAATTCCTGACCGGCTCGTTGAAAGTCACTAAGCCGATGTCGCGCATCATCTTCGTCCA
>DASYMM010000255.1:0-3664 GCA_036009085.1 Pyrinomonadaceae bacterium
GCGTGCCCCGCGCCTTGCTATACTGCCCCTTCTTTTTTACAGGCAAGCCATTCAAATATCTGCGGGCGTTAGTTGGTTTTACCGGCTGGCAAAAGTCTGTCCGGGGTAACTCGATGAGTGGCCGGTGCATGGCCGCCCGCCCGTTCGGTCAACAAAATGAGGGAGCGAAAACTTTGAGCGTTCTGGTTGATAAAAACACGCGCCTTGTCGTACAGGGCATCACGGGCAAAGAAGGCAGTTTTCATACGAAGCAGATGGTCGAGTACGGCACGAACGTCGTCGGCGGCGTCACTCCCGGCAAGGGCGGGACGACGCACGAAGGTATCCCCGTCTTCAACACCGTCGAAGAAGCCGTCAAAGAAGCGGGCGCGAATGTTTCGATCATCTACGTGCCGCCGCCGTTTGCCGCCGACGCGATCATCGAGGCGGCGGACGCCGGAATGCCGCTCGTCGTCTGCATCACGGAAGGCATTCCGGCGGGCGACATGGTCGGCGTGAAGCGTTTCCTCGAAGGCAAGGGCACGCGGCTCATCGGGCCGAACTGCCCCGGCATCATCTCGCCCGGCAAGTGCAAGATCGGCATCATGCCCGGCCACATCCACCGCGAAGGCAACATCGGCGTCGTCTCGCGTTCGGGGACGTTGACGTATGAGGCGGTCGGGCAGTTGACCGCGCTCGGTCTGGGTCAGTCAACCGCCATCGGCATCGGCGGCGACCCCATCATCGGCACGACGCACACGGACGCGCTCGCGCTCTTCGAGGCCGACCCCGAAACGCAGGGCATCGTGATGATCGGCGAGATCGGCGGCACGGCGGAAGAGGAAGCCGCCGCCTACGCCAAAGAGCACGTGACGAAACCAATCGTCGCCTTCATCGCCGGACAGACCGCCCCGCCCGGTCGCCGCATGGGACACGCGGGCGCGATCATCGCGGGCGGCAAAGGCACCGCCGCCGAGAAGATGTCCGCGCTCGAAGCCGCAGGCATCCGCGTCGTCCGCTCGCCCGCAGACATCGGCACGGCCATGCGCGACGCGCTCGGCGCGACGGCGTAAGACGAAACAAAGTCTCCCCCGGTCAGTGGTTCGTTTTTTTTATTTTGCGGAGTGACGAGGGATGAAGAGTTATCGTCGTTTTCAAATTCTATTGATCGTTGTCCTGAGTCTGACGCTGCCCGGCGGGTCTGGCATCGGCCATGCGCAGCAGGATTGGGAGAAGATTCCTTACCAGCGTTGGGGCAAAGATGAAGTGAAGGCCGTGCTCGAAGCATCGCCGTGGAGTCGTCTGGATGAGCGCGGCACCGCGCTTGCGCCGATGATGTTCGGGAAAGACACCATAAAGGTATCGGAGAATCTGCTCGTGCTCCTGCGTTCGGCGTTGCCCGTTCGTCAAGCATTGCTGCGCGAGCGGCAGTTGGAGAGCAAGTACGACACGATGAGCGCAACGGATCGCGCGGCGTTCGACGCGAAGAATAAGGCGCTGCTGGAATGCCCGGCCTGCGCCAAACATTACGTGATTTCGATCAAATGTCCGCACCTGAGTTGTTATACCGGAACGTTCATCGAAGATCATAAGAAGTTTTTTTACCTCGTCAACGACAAAGGCGAGCGTCGCGCCATGGCGGGCGCGACCCCGCTGCCCGGCAAGGAAGGAAGCGCGGTCTTCTTCTTCCCGCGCGCAAACGACAAGGGCGAACCGTTGCTCACGCCGGACAGCAAAGAAATGACTTTTCATTTCATGATCCAGTCAAACGTAGGACTCCGCGAGGTCAGCGAGAAGTTTAAATTCGACGTGACTAAAATGGTGCGCGGCGTCGAGGTCGTATTCTAGCGCGGCATGGATGCGCGGCGTTCAGGCAAGTTCAATTATAAATATTCTTCAAGAGGTGGAAATGGCAGAGCAACTCGGAAATCTTACTTTCGGAATCATCAAGCCCGATGCGGTGCGCAACGGGCGTGCGGGCAGCATCATCCAGCGGATCACGGATAGCGGTTTCAAACTGCGCGGGATGAAGTTGATTCACATGACGCGCAGAGAGGCGGAAGGCTTTTACGCCGTGCACCGCGAGCGACCGTTCTTCGGCGAGTTGACGGAGTTCATGTCGAGCGCGCCGTGCGTCGTGCTGGCGTTGGAGAAAGCGGGCGCGGTCAAGGCTTGGCGCGATCTGATGGGCGCGACCGACCCGGCCAAAGCCGACGAGGGCACGCTCCGCAAAGAGTTTGCCACCTCCATCGGCGAAAACGCCGTCCACGGCTCCGACTCCGAAGAGAACGCGCGCATCGAGATCAGCTACTTCTTCAGTCAACTGGAATTGATCTGAGAGCATTCAGCTATCAGCCGTCAGCTTTCAGCCAAACAATTTGATTTATGCCGAAAGCTGACGGCTGATAGCCGAATGCTCATGAGGTTTCTATGTCTATCATCAGCGATGTCATCGAAAACACGAAGGCGATCATCAAGGGGATGAGCGTCACGTTCTCTTACATCCCGAAAGAGAAGTGGACGGTGCAATACCCGGACGAACCCGTCACGATGCAGCCGCGCTATCGCGGCCAACACCTGTTGCACGTGGATGAAATGGGGCGCGAAAAGTGCGTCGCCTGTTTCCTCTGCGCGGCGGCCTGCCCCTCCGATTGCATCTACATCATCGCGGCGGACGACCCGCGCCCGCCCACGGAACGAACGGGCGTGGACGAGCGTTTCGCGCAGGTCTATAACATAGACTACGGGCGTTGCATCTTCTGCGGCTATTGCGTGGAAGCCTGCCCGAAGGACGCCATCACGCACGGCTACAATTTTGAACTCTCCGTCTATAACCGCGCCGATCTGTTGAAGACCAAAGACGACCTGCTCATCACGAAGCAGAAACAGTCGTCCAACTATCGCGTCGCCTTCGCCGACGAAGATGTGGATTCGGAATACAAAGAGGTATGAGGGCTGTCAATTGTCCGTGGCCGGTTGTCCGTTGTTTGAATCGAAGGGCGACTTGAATTTTTCAGCCGTCGCGTGTTATCTGGCACGCGACGGCTTTTCAGTTGGTCAATAGTCAATTGTCCGTGGCCGGTTGTTCATTGTCTATGGTCAGTTGAACAATTCTATCTTTAGCTACTTGTTTGGAAAGCCACAGGCAACTGACCACTGACCACTGACCACTGACCACGGACAACGTAACGCATGAATCACTCTCTCATCGAGACGCACGAAGTTTCCAAGCATTACCAGATGGGCACGACGACGGTGGTGGCCTTAGACCGCGTCTCCGTCTCGGTTGAGGAAGGCGAGTTTGTGGCGTTGCTCGGCACGTCGGGGTCGGGGAAGTCTACGCTCTTGAATTTGATCGGCGGGTTGGATCATCCGAGTGCGGGCGAGGTGGTGTTCGACGGGCGTTCGCTCACGCCGTTTACGAAGCGCGAGATGGCGCGTTATCGACGCCGTTCCGTCGGCATGATCTTTCAGAATTTCAATCTCATCACGACGATGACCGCCGCCGAAAATGTCGAACTCGCGTTGGCCTTCGGCGGCCTCGCCGGACGCGAACGCGAGCGACGCGCGAGCGAGTTGTTGGAACGCGTCGGGCTTGGCGATCGTCAGGATCATCGTCCGGCGGAGCTTTCGGGCGGCGAGCAACAGCGCGTCGCCATCGCCCGCGCACTCGCCAATCGCCCGC
>DASYMM010000256.1:0-9511 GCA_036009085.1 Pyrinomonadaceae bacterium
CGCGCACTTGCGCCCGACGCGACGCGCCTCTGCGCCGCCTGTGTGCGGGTCGAGAATCGGATAGAAAGTTTTCATCTCGCGTTGCGTCGCCTCAGCCTCCGGTTTACCAATTTCAGCGCGTCAGACACACGCGCCGCATCGCCTTCGGACGCGTGCGTTTGACACCGCCGAAGATGTTACGGTAAGTTAGTTTTACCGTTGTTCAGATGAACCAGAAGTCCCGTTCGTCTAGTGGCCTAGGACACCGCCCTTTCACGGCGGCGACACGGGTTCGACTCCCGTACGGGACGCCACTTTTTAATTCGCTGCAAGTCTCGACAGCCGCCGCTTTTGGTGGCTGTTGCTGTTTTCGGGTACAGGCTTACCGGTGAAGTTCATCAGCGTGCCGCTCCCTGTGCTCAGCCCGCGAGCGTTCGTCGCCATCATCCGCACGGCGACACATTTTATCATCCCTCGACACATTTGATTTGCAACACTCTCTGTGCCCCCTCTGTGTCCTCTGTGTCTGCGGTGGTGAACGCTCGCTCGACTGGCATTCAAGCAGTCTCTCTTCGCTCGCGCCTGCCAACCGTTCCGCGCGCTCGCGCGTCTAACTTTGGCGGACGCTTTTTCGCGTGTTTTCGGCGGCTTTTCATCTTTTGCATGTCTTTTGATATTTAAACGTTGCCGCCCGGTTCTGTTATAGTTGCGCCTGCATATTACAAATTAGGAATCAAAACTATGTCTAGAAGAAGTTTGAGTTTGCTCTCAGTCTGCGCGCTCGCGCTGCTCTTTTCGTTTGCGCCGCAGACGGTGCGCGCACAGGCGGCGCAGAGCGGCGACGTGATTATCGTCCTGCCGTTTGAGAACACGACCAACCAGCGCGAGTATCACTGGATCGGGACGAGTTTCGCCGATTCGCTGACAGACCTCTTGCAGATGTACGGCTTGCGCGCCATCTCTACGGACGAGCGCGAGTTGATCTATCAACGCCTGCGCCTGCCGCTCACGGCCACGCCTTCGCGCGCCACCGCCATCAACATCGCCATGAAAGCCAAAGCGACGCTCGCCGTTATCGGCACCTACGACGTGGTGACTCCGGCGGACGGCAAGACGCCTACGGAAGTGCGCGTCAGCGCGCGCGTCGTGCGCGTCAACGAGGGGCAAATCTGGTCGCCCTACATTTTCGGCGACGCGCTCGTCAACCTGCAAAAGATGCAGGGCATTCTCGCCTATCAAATTCTGCATCAACGCGATTCCACGCTCGCCTATTCGCGCAACGAGATCGTCGAGCGCGCCACGAAGATTCCGCCGCGCGCCTTCGAGAGCTACGTCAAAGGCGTGATGACCGACGACCGCGAGAAGCGTTCGGCCTACTTGCAGAACGCGCTCAAGGAATACGCGAAGACGAACGCGGGCGCGAGCTACCCGCAGGCCGCCTTTGAACTCGGCAATCTCTACTTCAAACAGGAAGACTGGAAGCGCGCCGCCGAAAATTTCTCGCGCCTCCAAAAAGGCGACCCGCACTTCGCCGAAGCCTCCTTCTACGCCGCGCTCAGTTACTGGCGCATGAACGATCTCAAGACCGCGCTCGGCGCGCTCCTGCCCGTCGCCACAGACATGCCGCTCACGGGCATCTACAACAACGCGGGCGCGCTCTCCATTCAAGCCGCGCTTGCAGAGAAGTCCACCGAAGAACGCGACCGCTTGCTCAAACAGGCGCAGACCTTCCTCGAACGCGCGAAGGATTCCGACCCCGAAGACGCCTCCGTCCTCTACAACTACGCCTACACGCTCTTTCTCATGAACCGGCACGCGGACGCCGCGGAGCAACTCCGTTCGGTCATCATGTTGAACCCGCGCGATGGCGAAGCGCGTTTCCTCTACGCCAAGTCGCTCGAAAAATCCGGCGCGACCGCAGAGATGGCGACCGCTGCCGACAACGAAGCGCGCCGTTATCTGCCGGGCTACGCGAAGTTGCAAACCTCCTGGCAGAAGTCCGCGACGATTGCGGAGGTGCCCGTGCGTCTGAACCAGCAGTTCGACATCGCCGAGGCCGTCAAGGCGCAAACGCCGCTGCCCGTCGTGGACACGGCGAGCGTCACCACGCAGGACTTGTTGGTCAAAGCTCGCGCCGACTACACGGCGGGGCGCGACGACGACGTGCTCTCGGAACTCAACCGCGTCCTGATGATCGAGCCGATGAACGCCGAAGCGCACCTCCTGATCGGGCGCATCTACCAGCGTCGCGGCGACCTCGTCCGCGCGATCAGTTCCTTAAAAACCGCGATCTTCTGGGAAGCCAAGTTGATTGACGCGCACATCCTTCTGGGGCGCATCTTCCTCGAACGCAACGACCTCGCGCAGGCCAAAACCCACGCGCGCACAGCCATCCAACTCGACCCCAACAATCAAGAAGCCATCGCGCTCTACCGCCAGTTGGAGACGGGAGCGAGATAAGCGAAGGGGTGAAACAAGGGATGAGGGATGAAAGGAATGCTTAACTCGCTTGAGTGGTCTTCCTACTCATCCCTCATCCCTCATCCCTTGTTTCATCTCTCATCCTTCATCCCTCATCCCTCATCCCTTCTTAGTCTCCTTTTACTTCTCGGCGCGATTGTCGCGGTCGTGTGCGTCGTGTTTGCGGCGTGGCTGCATCACCGGAAAGGCGCGGGCGGGGCGTTGTGTCTGGAGGGGCGCGTGGGGGTCGTGGTGAATCCGTTGGAGCCGGAGGGGGCGGTGCTGGTGGATGGTGAATTGTGGCGCGCGCGGGCGCAGAGTGGTGTTAGAATCGCGCGCGGGCGGGTTCGTATCGTGGGCGCGCGCGGGCACTGGCTGGAGGTCGAACCCGTCGCTTGAAGTCTTAAGAGCAGCTAACCGAAAAAGCATGTAACCACGCACACACACGAAACAACACGAAGCGGATTTGTGTTGTTTCGTGTGTGTGCGTGGTTTATGTCTTTGCCCGCTCTAAGTTCCCTTGCTTCGCTCTTTCACGCACACGTTTTCCATGTCAACGGATCGGCACAGAACGTCTCCGCCCGGTGAACGCGAGACGGCGCGTTCGCATTCGGCGTTTGAAGAGTTCCGGCGCGACGAACGCCGCCCGGCGGTGCTGCTTCTGGGCGCGCTCGTCATCGCCGCAGTCTTCTTCGCGCTCGGCATCATGCTCGGTCGCTGGATGGCCGACGACGGACGCAACGACGCTTCCCGCGAACGCCCTTCGCAAACCGTCAATCAACCTCTCCCAACGCCTGTCGCCCCGCGCCCGACGCCTTAAATCGTATCGCTTGCGCCGCGTCTCATTTTTGTGGCACGCGACGTGCTAAATAGAGAAGTGGCAAGCACGAAAGAATTTAAATCGTGACCCCGCCGCCATCACTTCTCTGAGAGTGGCCTGCCGCTACTCCAGCCGCCCGCCGAGCGATCCCCTTTAAAACATATCTTACAAGAACCCGGTTAAGTAACCGGGTTCTCCTGCTTTTTACTGCCCCTTTTTTCTCTAATTCGCACCGGCACGGGCATTTTGCCGCTGCGCTTTACGACAGCCGCCGCCTTTCCACGGCACGCACGTCATGCGTCAGAACGACAAAATTTGTCACTGAGACGGTGACAAATTTCCGCTCTTTTGCCGCAAACCGTAAACGATTTGCCGCACGCGCCACACGGATTTGCGACCCCGAAAATTTATTTTTCGCGCGCACGCAAATTTCTCCCACGCGCGATTCTCCCGCACGCTTCCTCTCTGCTAAACTCGCCCGCGTGCAGACGGCAGTTTCCCTCGATGCGCCAAGAGCGACGGCGGGCAGCGGGCGGCGCGAGAAGTTTCGCGCATGGCTTCGCACCTGCGTCCCGGCGCGAAAGCATGGCGCGCTGGCCGTGCTCTCGGCCTTCCTCCTGATTCTCTCTTTTCCAGACTTCAACTTGTGGCCGCTCGCCTGGGTCGGCCTCGTGCCCTTGCTCGTCGCCGTCGCGCGCGTCGCGCACACGCGTCAAGCCTTCCTGCTCGGCTGGACGTGGGGCGCGCTCTTCTTCTACGGCTCGTGCTGGTGGCTCACGCATTCGATGATTCACTACGGCGGCCTGCCGCGCCCTTTAGCCTACGCGCTGCTCGTCCCTATCGTCCTCATCGTCGGACTCTTTCCCGCGACCTTCGCGCTTGCGCTCGCGCATCTGCGCGCGCGTTGGGGCTTCTACGCGCTGCTCGCCGCGCCCTGTCTCTGGGCGGCTTCGGAGTGGGCGCGACTCGGCGTGACCGGACAACTCTGGAACGCCGTCGGCTACTCGCAAGCCTTTCATCCCGCGCTCATCCAAACCGCGACGTGGGGCGGCGTCTATGCCGTCGGCTTTCTGCTCCTGACGATCAACGCGGCCATCGCGCTCACGTTCCTCAAGCGAGACGCGCGTGCGCTGGCGACGGCAGCGGCGTTGTCCGTCGCGGTCGCGCTCACGCTTTTTCTGAGCGCGCGTTCGAGCCAGATCGAACCTGACCGGACAAAACCGCCCGACGCTGTCGTCGTCGCAGTTCAACCGAACGTGTCCGTGAACTTCGGGCGGTCGCTCGAAGAGACAGCCGAACTCGTCAAACGTCATCTTGAGTTGAGCCACGGCGCGCTCAACGTGGCGGCCAAAACTTTTTCGGGCTGGTATAACGGCGTGGACGTGCGCGACGATGCTGCGCGACAGGCGAGGAACAGCGCGATGCTCGCCTTGCCGCGCGTCGTCGTCTGGCCTGAGTCGCCGATGAATTTCGCTTACGCGCGCGACGAGGAGTTTCAAACGCTCGTCGGCGGGTTCGCGCGCAGGGAGCGTGCGAGCGTGATCTTTAATTCGCTTGAGCCTGCGCCGGGGGGCGGCGCGTACAACTCTGCGATCCTGGTGAATGAAGCGGGGCGGCTCGTCGCGCAGTATGATAAGATTCGCCTGTTGCCGTTTGGCGAGTATGTGCCGCTGCCGCGCTGGTTTCCGCCCGCGTGGCTCGTGAGCGGCATCGTCGGAGAGTTTACGCCGGGCGCAAAATACACTTTGCTGCCGCTTGGCGAGACGCACGCGGGAGTCTTTATCTGTTTTGAGTCGGCCTTTCCCTCAATCGCACGGACGTTCACAGACGCAGGCGCAGACGTGCTCATCAACATCTCAAACGACGGCTATCTCGGCGAGACGCCGGTGCTTCGCCAGCACCTTGCGAACGCCGTCTTTCGCGCCGTCGAAAACCGCCGCGACGTATTGCGCGTGACGAACACAGGCATCAGCGCGCGCATCTCTCCGCGCGGCGAAGTCCTCGACGCAACGGGCAGCTTTCAACCCGCCGTGCGCACCTGGACTATTTCGCGCGCCACGGGCGGCAAAACTTTCTACACGCGCCACGGCGACCTCTTCGTCGCCCTCTGCGCCGCCGTTAGTATTTTGCTGATCGCAACAACGATCAAGAGGACAATTAAAGCGACAAGTGACAGGTGACGAGTGACAAGTTAAATCAAAAATCTTGTTTTCCAACTCGTCACCTGTCACTCGTCACTGATTTCGGAGGTTTAATGATCGAGACTTCAACAGTTCAAGAGTTACGCGCAAGCTACGAAGACTTGCGTGCGCGCGTCGGGCAACTTGGGAGGTTTCTTTGATGTCGCGTCGAAGCAGGAAGAGTTAAAGCGAATCGAGGGACAGGCGAGCGCGCAGGATTTCTGGCAGGATCAGGATGAGGCGCAGAAGTTGTTGCAGCAGCGCAGCCGTCTGGAACGGGTCATCAATCGCCAGCAGAGTTTCGAGTCTGCGGTCGAAGACGCGGGCGTGCTCTTTGAATTCACGGAAGCGGGCGAGGACGCGGAAAGTCTCAGAGAGTTGCGAGCGCTCGTCGAACGTCTGGAACGCGAGATCGGCGAAGCCGAGACAGAGATGCTGCTCGCGGGCGAGAACGACGCGCGCAACGCCATCTGCACCGTGCATCCCGGCGCGGGCGGCACCGAATCGCAGGATTGGGCTGAGATGCTCCTACGCATGTATCTGAAATGGGCGGAGCGGCGCGGCTTCAAAACCGAGATACTCGACTATCAAGAGGGCGAGGAAGCCGGAATCAAGAGCGCGACGTTTCGCGTGGAAGGCGAGTATGCCTACGGGCTACTCGCGGCCGAAGCGGGCGTGCATCGTCTCGTGCGTATCTCGCCCTTCGATCAGGCGGCGCGGCGTCATACCAGTTTCGCTTCGCTCTTCGTCTATCCAGAAATTGACGAAAACATCGAGGTGGACATTCAGGACAAAGACCTGCGCGTGGACACTTATCGCGCGACGGGCGCGGGCGGCCAGCACATCAACACGACCGACTCGGCGGTGCGCATCACGCACATCCCGACCAACATCGTCGTCCAGTGCCAGAACCAACGCTCGCAGCACCAGAATCGCGCCGTCGCCATGCAGGTGCTGCGCTCGCGCCTCTACGAGTTGGAACTCGAACGGCGCAAGGCCGAGACCGCCGCGCTCGAAGCGAACAAGGCCGACATCTCCTTCGGTTCGCAGATCAGAAACTACGTCCTCGCGCCCTATCGTCTCGTGAAAGACGCGCGCACGAAGTTGGAGCGCGGCGACGTGGACGCGGTGCTCGCGGGCGATCTCGACGATTTCATCAAGGCATATCTCCTGTCGCGCCGCGCGGCATAACTTAAGGCGGGAGGTTTCAAGTTTCAGGTTTCAAGTTTCAAGTTCAAGACCGAGAAACTTCAGACCTGAAACCTGAAACCTGAAACTTGAAACCTGAAAGCTATGGCAACAACACAGACGCAAACGCGTGCGAACCAACTGCCGCTCCCGCAACAGCAGCCGCGCAACTCGCGGCGCAACGAGATCATTGCCATCGCGCTCTTCGCGCTCGGCATGCTCTTGACGCTGTGCCTCGTCTTCTTCAACCCGAACGATCCTTCTCTGAACTCCGCCGGGCAGGACGAGACGCGCAACCTCATCGGCCCCGTCGGCGCATACGTCTCCGACGTGATGCTGCAATCGGTCGGCCTCGCTTCGTATTTGTTGCCGCTCCTGCTCCTGCTCGCCGCGTGGCGTCGCTTTCGCACGCGTCGCATCCACGCGCCCATCTCGCGCATCATCGGACTCGTCACGCTCTTACTTTCGGCCTCCGGCATCCTCGCGCTCGCAAGTCTGCCCTTGCTCGTCGACGGGCGCGTGAGCGCGGGCGGATTCATCGGCACGCTCGTCGCGGGAACGCTGGCAAGCGCGCTGAACGGCGTAGGCGCGCTCGTCCTGTTGCTCGCGCTCGCCGCGACAGGGCTTTTGCTCGCCACCAACTTCTCTTTCGCACGCGCCTACGAACGCACGGTTGAAGCCTTCGGCCACCCGTCAACTTTCTTTGCCTCGCTCTCGACGCGCTTCCAGACATGGCGCGCGGAGCGGCGCGAGCGCGCGCAGCAACGCGCAGAGCAGCGACGCGCCATGCGTGCCGCGCACGAAGAGGCTCAGGCCGAAGAGAAGCGTCTGCGCGAGAAGAAGACCGGCGCGGAGCGCGTCGCCGAGTTCATGCGCGAATCGGAAACGCCCCCGGCCGTCACCATCACCAAAACGACCGGGAACACTTCCGCCAACGTCGCCATTCAACGCTCCGCCGCTGCCGCCGAAATTAGCAGCAGCACGACGACTGCGTTGCAGCAGCCCACGATTCAAAACGATTTAGACGAAGCCTTCGAGGAGTTCGCCGACGGAAACGGCGACGCGCAATTTACGAATAACGCTGCCGCGCAAGCGAACACGAGCGCACCCGCGCGCAAATCGAACGCGAAGGCCGGAGAAGTTGACGAGAGCAGCCTTTCTTCAAGCGCGTTCGTGGGCGAGGAAGACGAAGAAGTCGCAGAGATGGTCGCTTCCGTCTCGGTCGTGCGCACGGAGAACACGGACGAAGTCGCCGTCAAACAGAAAGAGGACAAGGCGACGCGCGAGGCACGCCGCGCAGAAAAGTATGCCGAAGCGATGAGCGGCTACAGCATGCCGAGTCTGGACTTTTTGAACTCACCGCCGCCACGCCACGAGCAGGCCGACGAGGAGCTACGCAATCTCGCCACGCGCGTCGCGGAGAAGTGCAAGGAGTTCAATGTGACGGGTAAGATCGAATATATCTGTCCGGGTCCCGTCGTCACGACCTACGAATTCAAACCCGACCCCGGCGTCAAGTATTCGCGCGTCACCGGACTCGTGGACGACCTCTGCCTCGCCTTGAAAGCCGAGTCCATACGCATTGACCGCGTGCCGGGCAAAGCGCACGTCGGCATCGAAGTGCCCAACCACCAGCGCGACAACATCATGCTCCGCGAAGTTGTAGAATCGCGCCACTTCAAAGATTCAAACTCCAAACTCACGCTCGCGCTCGGCAAGACCATTGACGGTTTGAACTACGTCGCAGACCTCGCGCGCATGCCGCACCTTTTGATCGCAGGGGCGACCGGCACGGGCAAGTCCGTCTGTCTCAACTCGCTCGTCGTTTCCATTCTCTACAAAGCGCGCCCCGATGAAGTCAAATTCATCATGATCGATCCGAAGCGTCTGGAGCTTGGCCTCTACGCGGACATCCCGCATCTGGCGTCGCCGATCATCACCGACCCGAAACGCGCGGCCAACGCTTTGAAGTGGGCGGTGGCGCAGATGGAGGCGCGCTACAAGGAACTCGCCAAGTGGGGCGTGCGCAACATCGACGGCTTCAACGTGGAAGTGATGCGTCGCAACATGGTGGAAGACTACGACGACGAAGGCCAGCCGTGGAAGACCCTGCCCTACATCGTCATCATCGTTGACGAACTCGCAGACTTGATGATGACCGCCGGGCATGACGTGGAAGAAGCGATCACGCGTCTCGCACAGATGGCGCGCGCCGTCGGCATCCATCTCGTGCTCGCGACGCAGAGACCTTCGGTTGATGTCATCACCGGACTCATCAAGGCCAACTTCCCTTCCCGCATCGCCTTCCGCGTCTCCTCCAAAGTTGACTCGCGCACGATCATTGACGCCAATGGCGCGGAACAACTTCTAGGTCGCGGCGACATGCTGTTTCTTCCGCCCGGCACGTCGCGCCTCGTGCGCGTGCACGGCGCGTTTCTAGACGAGTCGGAAGTCGGTCGCATCGTCGCGCACATCAAGGCGCAGGGCGAGCCGCTGTATGACGAGACGATCACGCAATCGGAGGAGGAAACGGGCGGCGGAGACGGCGCGGGCGGCGAACGCGACGAGCTTTTCGAGCAAGCCCTACGCATCTGCGTCGAGATGAAACGCGCTTCAACCTCCGTGCTCCAACGACGCCTGCGCATCGGCTACGGGCGCGCCGCAGCCATGCTCGACGCGATGGAACGCGAAGGCTACATCGGCCAGGCCGACGGCGCACGCCCACGCCCCATCACCGGGCGCGCCTACGAAACCGTCTCCCATTGGGACGACCAAGCCAGAGACGAAGGCTCATAAAATTGCGGATTGCGGAATGCGGATTATAAAGACAGTCTCTTTTTAATCCGCATTCCGCAATCTGCGATTCTTCCGGGGGACTTTTCCA
>DASYMM010000257.1:0-2468 GCA_036009085.1 Pyrinomonadaceae bacterium
TCACCGAGTAGGAAGCGAAGAGGATGCCGACCGTGCGCGGCGTCGCGTTGAACTTCGTCCCTTCCACGTAATAAGGCAGCACCGGGACTACGATGCCGAACCCGACAAGGTCTATAAAGACCGTGATGAAGATAACCAGCAGCGGCGAGCGTTTCATAAGACAGTGACAAGTGACGGGTGACGAGTGACGAGCCGGAACCGAGACAGGTTTGAAGACGAGATTACTGCTTTAACTTGTCGCTCGTCACCCGTCACTCGTCACTGATTTTCTACCACCGGCGACGGGGCGGGGCTTGGAGTCTTTCGTCCACGGAGAGGCGACCGCCGCCTGCGATGAAAAGTGCGAGCGACATGCCGAGGAGCGCGACGGTGTATTCGATGCCTCGCGGCATGAAGAACGCGCCCCAGTGGACGCCGAACATCGCGACGAGCATCGTGACGGCGAGGAAGAACGCGCCCACGCGCGTCAGCAATCCCAACAGGACGAGCACGCCGCCCACGAGTTCGGCGATGGCCGCCATCGCCAGCCAGAGCCACGCCGGGCGCATGAAGGCGAAAGGCGTGTCTGCCCCGGTGAACTTCGCCCATCCCGGCCCGCCCCACGCGCCGAAAACTTTCTGCGCGCCGTGCCCTATGAAGATCAGTCCGAGCGCGAGACGAACGGGCAACGTAAACCACGTGGCGGTCGTCGCGATCAAATTCTGAAGCATCGAAAGTAGTCCTTTCCGTTTTCAGTCAGCCCGCGCAACAAAGACGGCGGCGTTCCTGTTTCGCCCGAACAGATGCGGCAGCGGCGGCGACGGCGCACACGCGAGAACGTGGCCGACGCACTCTATCATTTCAGCGCGCCGCTACTACTGTGGTGGCGTCGGCGACCCGGCCTCCGCCAACCGGAAACCTGCACCGGCACGCTCCCCGCACACATCTTTTTGATTGTAACCTTCTTAATCAGGGGCAACGCCGACAGTTTTATCATAGCTTCGCCCGTCGCGCACTAGGAAGGACGGGAAAAGGTGAAAGGTCAGACCGTCGCGCGAATGCTTCGTGGGAATCTTTAGGCGATCTTATGGCCTCCACCTCTCCCCCTTACCCTTTTCCCTTATCTTGATCTACACTTCTGCGCCGCAACTCACGACTTCACGCGAAAACGCCGGAACGTTTGATTTTATGGAAGAGACCACAGCAGCGCGCCCACTCATCATCACGCGCGTCCGCGAACAGGGACGCGAAATACGCTCTTTCGACATGCGGCCTGAAGCGTCTTCGCCGGCGGGAGAATCTTCTGCGCGCGTCGAATACCTGCCCGGTCAGGTGGCTATGCTTCGCGCCGGAGAGGCCGGACGCGCGTTCTATTTCGCGTTTGCCAGCGCGCCGGAAGACGAAGATTTGGAGTTTCTGGTCAAGCGTCCGGGCGGCGACGGCGGACAGGCTATCTATGATCTGGGCGAGGGCGCGCGCGTCGAACTCACGCGCGTCGTCGGCCACGGCTTCCCGCTCGACGCGCACAAAGGCAAAGACCTCATCCTCATCGCGATGGGCACGGGCATCGCTCCCCTGCGCTCAACCCTGCGCCACGCACTCAGCCGCACGGACGACTTCGGCCAACTCGTCGTGCTCTACGGCGTGCGCACGCCCGACGATTTCTGCTATCGCGACGAGACGGAGACCTGGAAAGCGGCGGGCGTCGAACTCCGTCAAGTCATCTCCAAGCCCGACGGCTACGAGTGGGCGGGTTCGACCGGCTACGTCCAATCGCTACTCGACAACGTCTTGCCGAGTCTCACCGAACCCGTCGCCTTCGTCTGCGGCTCGCCCGAAATGATCGCGCACACGCGCGACCGCTTACAAGAAATGGGACTCCCGCCCGAAGCCATCCTCACCAACTACTAAGATCAAGTTTGAAAACTACCCTCCGTCTTCCTTTGCGCCTTTGCCGCAAGCGGACTTCTCCGCCGATGTCTTGGCCTTCATGGACGCGTTGAATATCCCGAAGGCAACTATCGTCGGCCATTCGATGGGCAGCTTCATCGCGCACAAGTTCGCCGTCGAAAACTCGCGTCGCGTCAAGCGTCTCGTCCTCGTCGGCGGCTCCCCGACGATGGCGGGCAACGAAGTCGTCGCGGGTCTCAACGATTTCGTCCAGACGCTCGAAGACCCAGTTGACCCGCAGTTCGTGCGCGACTTTCAAGCGAGCACCTACGCCAACCCGATCCCCGCGGAGTTTCTCGACACGGCCGTCTCCGAAAGCCTCAAACTTCCGGCCACGGTCTGGAAACAGACGCTCGCAGGCATGGTTGCCGAAGACTACTCCGCGCAACTCGGCCAGATAAAATCGCCGACCCTCATCCTCCGGGGCGACAACGACGGCATCTTCTCGCTCCAGGATCAACTCGCGCTCGATACGCTCATTCCCAACTCCATCTTCAAGCGTTACTCAGCCGCCATTCTTCCCCCCGGAAGCCGCGACG
>DASYMM010000258.1:0-6105 GCA_036009085.1 Pyrinomonadaceae bacterium
TCGATGCCGCCGAGCACCTCTTCGGTAATCAACACGGAATGCGTGAACCGTTCGCCCCCATGCACGACGCGGTGGCCGACCGCGTGAACGTCCGCCACGCTGCGCACCTCCGCGATGCCCGACCCCTCGGAAGTGACCCAACGGATGATCAACTCCACGGCCGCGCGCGTATCCCTGAGCGGCGCGGTCGAACGCTGCGCCGCGCTGCCCTCGGCTTGTAGAGTGATGATCGACTCGCCCCCGATGCGCTCCACCACGCCGCGCGCCAGACGCCGATCCGTATTCCCCGCAATCCGCTCAAGGTCTGTCGCGATCAGTTGAAACTTCACGGACGAACTACCGCAATTGAGCACTAAGACATTCATAATAATTCAGTGACGAGTGCCAAGAACAGTGACGAGTGACGAGTGACAGGTGACAAGTTAAAACAAAAGACGTGAATCGTGAATCGTGAGTAGATTAAAACAGTCTTTCTTTATTTACGATTGACGATTCACCTGCCTTCTCTCGTCACTTGTCACCCGTCACTTGTCACTTTCCTTCTTATTTCTGTCATGCGCGCACGCAGGCGTTCTTCGTCAACGGTTAAGACCTGACCGTCGCGATAGACTTCCCTGCCCGCGACCATTGTGAGCACGGCGTCGCGCGCCGAAGTGGAGAAGATAAGCGCGTGCGCCGGATCATAGACGGGGATTTGGTGCGCACCGTCGAGTCGGAAGATGGCGAGGTCGGCCGCGTCGCCGACGCGTAGCGCGCCCAAATTTTCTTCGTAGCCGAGGGCGCGCGCGCCGCCGAGCGTGGCGTCGTGCAGAGCCTCTTGCGCGTTGTAGAGTTCGCCGCTTGCGTCCGTTTGGTCGAGACGCGCGAGCAGCGTGGCGAAGCGCGCTTCTTCGAGTATGTCGCAGGTGTTGTTGCTGGCGACCGAGTCGCTGCCGAAGCCGCGCCTGATGCCAGACATTTTCGTGTACGGCGCGCGCCCGTGGCCGAGTTTGAGATTCGACTTCGGGCAGTGTGCGACCGACGCGCCTGCTTCCCTGATCGTTTCGATGTCCGCCGCGTCAACGCGGACGCAATGCGCGAGCAGCGTGTGCGGCGTGAGCACGCCGCGCGTCGAGAGATATTGAACCGGCGACATGTGCGGCGAAGGCCAGTCGAGGCCGCGCTGCACGTAGCTCTCCGCAAACCTGCCGCGCCCGTGCTTCAACAACTCGTCTTCGTACTCAGACTCCGCCGCGTGAATCATCAGCGGCAACTTTTCCTCAAGCGCGTAATCCGTCATCCCGACGAGCAACTTCTCGCTCATCGTATATGGCGAATGTGGCGAGACGCCGACGCGCACCAAGCCGTTCTCCCTCTCGCGCAAACGCGCCACATCGGTTTTCAGTTTCGACAGCATTTCATCGGCGGCGCGCTCGTCCGGGTGGATGGCTTCCTGATAGACGTTGCCGCGCAAGCCCACGTCGAGGAGCGCGGACATGCTCGCGTCGCCCGCGTTGCACGCATCGCCCAGAGTTGTAACGCCCGCGCGCGCCGCTTCGAGCGCGCCCCACGTCGCCGACACGCGCAGGTCGTCCGCCGTCATGCGCGTCATGCGCGCGATGGTGAGTTTGCGTAGCCACGCGAAAAAGTCGCTCTCCACGTCTTCCAGATAGCCGCGCATCGCGGTCAGTTCCAGATGCGAATGGCAGTTGACCAGGCCGGGAATGACGACAGCCTCGCCGAAATCTTCGCGCGCCGCGCCGGGAAACTGCGCCTCGACTTCGGGACGACTCCCGACGCCCACGATTGACGCGCCCGCGACCGCGACCGCGCCGTCTTCAAACGGCGGCGACGCGACGGGGACGACCCAACGCGCGCAGTAAAGTCTAGTCGGCGGCTGAATTTTGTTATTGGTTGAATCGAGAGATGTCATGTCGAAAGATGTTGCGCGTCCGTCGCCGTGGGAACGTCCGGCGCGTGCTTGTGTCTTCGTCTGAGTAGAAACCACAGGAGGCCGGAAAAGGCAATCACGAAACCGCCGAGCGCGGCGACGGGGCGGAGGCCGAAAGCGTCCGCGCCCGCGCCCGCCGCGTACATCGAAGCGACCATCATCAGCGTCGTCAAAGTTTCGTAGGAAGCGAAGACGCGCCCGGCGTAGGCGTTGTCGGTGCGGCGCATGATGAGCGTCTGCTGCGCCGTCCACCAGATGGCGAAGTTCATCTCGCGCGCGATGAGCACGAGGCTCGCCGTCCACAGGTTCGGCATGAGCGTAAAGAGCGCGAGGCCGCAGCCGTCCAGGACGAGCGAACGACCCATGCGCGCACCCAGACTCGCGCCCGCCGCGTTGAAGCGACGCGCCACGGGCGCACCGAGCACGCCGCCCGCGCCCATCGCCACAAACAACACGGAGATGCCGAAGTCGCGCGGCCGCGCCGCCCACCCTGCCGCCGTCAACTCGCCGAGCCGCGCGCCGAAGACGCTGTAGAGCGCACGCGCCGCGCCGTTCCCCAAGCCCCAACCGCCCGCGACGATAAAGACCGCCGCCAGCACCCCGTCGCGCCTCACATAACGCAAGCCCTCCCGAAACTCCATGAACGCACGACGCAAACCCGTCACGATGCGACCACGCAAAGAAGCGACGCGACCCTGCGACGAAGCGACGCGACCGCGTGACGTTCCCATCGCAGTTATCTTAACCGCGTCAGTCTCAACGCCCGCATTCTCCTTCGCATTCTCCTTCGCGTTCTCCTTCGCGCCTTCGCGCCTTTGCGTAAGACTTATGTTCGCCAAAGAAGACAACTCACGCAGAGGCGCAAAGGCGCGAAGAGGAAGCGGCGAGGGTTCGGGCGCGCGTCGTTTGAGCGGGAGGCGTATGCGGCTGATCACCGCTGCGGAGACGAGGAAGGTGGCGGCGTTGAGGATGAAGACGAGGTCGCGGCTGATGAAGGTGGCGACGAGTCCGCCGAGCGCGGAGCCGACGGCGATGGTCGCGGCGGTGGTCGAAGCCGAGAGCGAGTTTGCGCCGAGCAGTTCGTCCGTCTCCGTCACGATGACGGGAATCGTCGCGCGCTTCGCCGCGTTGAAAAAAGCGGAGACGGCAAACAGCGCCGCGCCGACCGCGTAGATCGCCGTGAGCGAGGAAAACATCTGCGCGAGCAGAAACCCGGCGGCGAGCACGGCGCGCGAAACGTCCGCCCAGATCATCACGCGCCTGCGATCCGCTCGATCCACGACGACGCCCGCGATGGGGCCAAAGAGGAACAGAGGCAAATGGCGCGCGATGGCGTAGATGGCGATGGCGCGTCCCTGTCGGCCTGCGCCCGCGAGTTCGAGGGCGAGCGCGAGCACGGCGATGTTGTTGAGCCAGTCGCCGATCTCCGAGACGACTTGCCCCGTCCAGAGGTAACGAAAGTTCGCGTTCCCCTTGAGCAGTTCGGTGTAGGTCACTTCTTCGGCTGCCCGCCGCCGCTGCCTTCCGCTGTTTTCAGTTCACGGTAACGCGCGAGGATGGATGAGACGTAAGCGCGCGTCGAAGCGATGTCAATGCGCTCGATGAACTGCGCGGCGTTGAGCGGCGTCTGTCCCGCTTTCGTGCGATTCCACTCGGCGGCGCGGCTTGGCCCGGCGTTGTAGGCGGCGACCATGCGCGCTTCTGCGTCGGGCTGATCGCGGTAGTCCTTCGAGATTTTTTCCAGATACCAGCAGCCGACCTGTATGTTGCGTTCCGGGTCGGCGAGCAGACTTTTGGGGTCGCGCGCCATCTGTTGCGAAAACTCGCGCATCCCCGTCTCCGCAGCCCACTCGCGCCCGACCGTCGGCGTCACCTGCATCAACCCGATCTCGGCGTCCTCGCCGATCTTCCACGGGCTGAAATACGTCTCCTCGTAAATGATGCTCCAGACGAGATCGGGGTCGAGCCGGTAGACGCTCGCCTGCCGCGCGATGAGCGGGTCGAAACGATGAATCCAGTATTGATTGAAAAAGTAGAGACCGGCGGCGGCGAGGATGGAGAAAATGACGGCGGCAAGGACGAGACGCTTGAGAACTGGCATTCGGGCTGAACTTCCCTTGACTATCGCAGGGTGTGTTGAAGCTAGTTGCGACGCCTGAGTTGCGTCCAGAGGTCGGCGTGTTTCGTCGAGCGGTCGAGTCCTTCGTAGCGCGAAAGGAGCGCGCGGCGGTCGAGGACGTGGCCTTGCAGCCAGACATCCGCGGCGAGCGTTGCGCCGACGCGCAGCGCGCCGCCTCGCAGTGCGCGCTGGTTGATCAAGACTTCGAGCTTGAAATGTTCGAGGTCGAGATAAGCCCAGTAGAGTTCGCCGCCGGAGAGCGGGTTGCGCAGCGGCTTGAAAGAGAGCACGCGCCCGCAGAGGCTCCAATCGTTTTCGTGCGCGGCGCGTGCCGGGGCGCATTCTTCCAGAGCCTTCCAGCGCGGGCGTTCTTCGCGTGCACAGACGCGCGCCCGATACGCCAGCCCGCACAAACCGACGTGCAACTCCTGCGCGTTGAAACCCTCGAAGCCGACTTCCGTTAAGTTCTGCAACTCGAAGAGCACTTCCGTCTCCGTCCCGTCGCAGTAGCCGTGGACGATGGCCTCGCCCTCTTCGTCATACTCGGTCAAAGCCCAGGGGCTGATGCGCTGCGTGTAACGCGCGCGAAAACCGGGGCGGCAATCGGCGTAAAAAATATCGCCCGTTCCCGATTCGTAGAGCACCGTCCAGACTTCCAAGCCCTCGCCGAGTTTCCAGCAACGCCCGTGCAGCACCGCGCCGCGCCGCAGCAACTGCGACGGCTCACCCTGATCGCCCGCGCGCTCCGCGAGATGATTGAAATCACGCTCGCTCGGCACGTCTATCCCGATTGCTTCAAACGTCTCTTCCATAACTTTAGTACAGCGACGGGTGACGAGTGACGAGTGACAAGTTAAAACCGCTTGCCTTTCTGACTTGTCACTTATCACTCGTCACTTGTCACTACCTTGTTGCCCGCTTTCGTGGCCTAATGGTCTTTAACTTCTCTGCTTGTTCGTCGGCGCGCGGGGCGCGACTTTTGAAGCCTCGGATGTTGCGTTCGGGGCCGTGCGCGGGGCGCGCGCCCGTGCGCGTCATTTCGGCAAACAATTCCACGTCATAGTCGGCCTCACGCGACATCTCTTCGCGTATGGCGTGCAACTCTTCCAAGAATCTCGGCTTGCGATACATAAGATAACAGTGACGAGTGACGAGCGACAGGTGACAAGTTAAAACAAAAGACGTGAATCGTAAATCGTGAATCGTAAATAGAAGTAAAGCCCGGTTCTTTCTATTCAGGATTTACGATTTACTTTCTTCTCTTGTCACTCGTCACTCGTCACTACTTATCACTCTTTTCCGTCAACTCCGAAACTAAGAACTCCGGCGTGACGATCATCGGGACGAAGAATCCGGCGGCGGTGTTGAAGAGACGGATGCGCGCCTGTCTCCGCACGTTCGCCAGATGACCGAAGTTCCATGTAACTAGATAATCTATTTTGTGCACGGAGGCAACCGCGACGTGGAGGGCATCGGCGATGTACTTGCGATGAAAGATGCCGCGCGAGATGTAGCCTTCGGCGAGAATGGTGGCTTCGTCAGACATCTCAAGCTGTGCGAGCGGCGCGATGAGTTTCAGATAAGCCGTGCGATGCGGTTCGGGCACGCGTTCGAGTTCGCGCATGACGAGCGGCGAGATCACGGCGCGGTATTCCGACATCTCGTGCTCCCACCAGCGAATCGTCAGGTCGCGCCGGAAAGGCTCGCCGTTGTCGAGATACGCGCCGACGACAGACGTTTCCAGGTACAGGCTCTGCTTCACGGCGTCGCCCCCGAAGCGGGCGTGATGTTGGCGTCGCGCGTCGGCGCGTCGCTGGCGGGCGCAGTTTGCGTCGTGAGCGGATCGAGGCGCACCACGCCGCGTTGAAAATCGAAGGTGACGCGGAAGCGGCGCAGGACGTTGCCGCCGATGATGCCGGTCTGCTCGAAGCCGGAGGTCTCGTTGATGGCCGACATGTCGAGCACGGCGGCGGAAAGATTCGCGTGCGTGTAATCGCCGAGCGTGATGCGCGGCAAGAGAAGCGTCATCACATCTTCGGAGACGCCCGCCGCGCCA
>DASYMM010000259.1:0-9987 GCA_036009085.1 Pyrinomonadaceae bacterium
CAACTGCGCCTCCGCCTGCGCCTTAACGAGTTCGGGCGTGCCGGGGTTGATGCGCCGGAACGAGAGCACGATCCAGTCGAGCTTATTGCCGCCGAGGATTTTGTAGGCCAGAGCCATCGCCAGCACGCGCCGCTGGTACTCTTCGAGGTCTACGTGCGACGTGACGCGAACCGAGAACTTATTGTTCAAGGCGTTCTCGACATAATCCACGTGGGCGAAGCTGGCATACTCGGCGAATTCCTCACCGCCGCTCTTGACGACTTTCGGCCCCGCCGCTCCGTCCCACGGCATTGTGCCGATCTGCCCGATCTCCTCGTCGGTCAGAGGACTCACCGTAAAAAATTCGCCCTGCCCCGACTCCGCGCCGTAAGTGAAGGTGCGCGTGGCGTCGGGCGCGGCGGCAGGCCAGAAGGTGCTCAGCGCGGCGCATAGTTTCGCGTCTTCCGGGAACGGACTACCGAGTCCGCAAGCGGACAGGTGCAGAACGATGTCGGATGAGACATCGACGCTCACGTCCCAACCCGGCGCGAAGATGCCCGCAGAGTTGTCGGGCATGTGCGAGTGGCGCGAGGTGTCAGCCGGTGTCGCGAGGGTTTGCTGCGAGTCAACTTTTCCGAACATCGGGACGATGGCCGTGACGGTGTTGTCGTCGTTGGGGAAGGGGCTGCCGGGCAGTTGCAGATTTCCGGGGAAGCGTTGGTCGGAGAGCGTGTCGGGCGAGACGCGCCAGATGGAGTTGCGGAAACTCGGCGGCAGAGTGTCCGTCCATTCGGTGAGTTCGCGTTGGTCGCAGGTGGGGAAGAAATCCGGCGCGGTGACGAGCGAATAAGCGGGAATGAAACCGGAGATCGCCGATTGGCCGGACAGTTGCGGGCTGCGCGCTTCGATCCACCCGTCGCCCGTGAAGTCGAGATAGTGCAGAGCCTTGTAGCCGCCCGCCCTGACGATGTCTTCCACGTCCGGGAGGTTGTTGAGATTCTCGACCACGCCGTTTGCCTTCACGCGATGGCGCGCGTGGACGTATTCGGGCGCGGGCAGTGCGCGCTGATCGTTTTCGAGTTCGATAGCGGGAAGCGCCAAGCTTGAAGAGAGCGTCGCCGCGTTCGGCGGGACGTTGTATGTGAGCGGTTTGCCCTTGTAGGTGGCGCGCTCGACGAGCGACTGGTGGGCGACGGGCACGAGCAGCCCCTTGCCCCACTCGGCCTTCGTGGAGAACTCCGCAATGCCGGTCGTGAAGCGGAAGGGCGGCTGGCTGATGTCAGGCTCCGTCCAGCCCGTGTCGAAGGGCACGCCCTGCGCCGAGGCGTGCTGGTTTCTCAGGAAGAGATGAATGCGCCGCAACTTTTCGTTGAAGTGGCTGCTCGTGAGCGAGACATCGAGATCGCCCGACAGTCCGCGCAGGCACTCCGAGCCGGAGAACAGTTTATGAATCGGTTGCCAGAAGCGACGTTCGGAGTCGGTCTTGTTCGGGTCGTTGGCGTTCGTTCCTTTGACGCGGAAGCGCATGGGGCAGAAGGTCGTGCGGTCGCCGCGCTGTTCAACCGCGATGTAGGCGGCGTAACGCGCGGGCACGGCGCGGATGCCGAAAGCGTTGGCGTCGGCGGTCGGCATGAAGCCGCGCCTGTCCGGGTCGTAGTAGGCGGGCATCGTGCCGACGCGAGAGATGCCCGTGCGCGAAAAGACGAGGTCGGCGTGCTTCTTGTGGCACGTCTGCGAAGCCGGACGATATTCGTAGGCGAAGACGACGACGGCCATTCGCGCCGTCCCCGCGCGGTTCTTGAGTTGTTGCAGCGAAGGCGCGTCAACGGAGAAGACGTAGTTTTCGACCGCTTCGATTTCCGCAAGCGTGGGGAAGACTGTGAGCCGCGCGCCGTTGGCGCGCATCATGACGTTGGCCGAAGCGAAGGCGTGATAGAGCAGGCTCTTTGAGGGCTGTCCGGGCGTAATGCCTTTGCGTCCTTCGAGCGAGAAGTCTTCAAAACCTTTGACGCTGCGTTTGATGTCGGGCAGCGTGCGGCTCAACTCCTGAGCCAAATCCTTTGCGGTGATGTCGAGGCCGTGTGCGAGCAGCAGGTCGCGCCAGCCTTGCGGGGCGAGGCGTTTGCAGGCCGCTTTAACTTGATCGATAAGAGGCATAAATTTGGAGGTATCCTTTCTCGTGAGACTTGCCGTAGGGTTTGAGGAAACGAAATGCTTAAACGGGAAGAACTTTTTGAAGATTACTCAGGTGAGGCTAACGGGAGTGCAGATGCTAGCCAGCAGCTTTTGAAAAACTTCGCGAGGATGAAAACGACCGGGCACAACTTTCAAGACTCGAAGCGTGCGGAGTTTAAACGCCGACTCGCCGCACGTCAACAAAATTTCTCGCACGCCAGCAGGCACAGAACTGAACCACGAAAGGACACGAAACAACACTAATCAGGTTCGTGTTGTTTCGTGTCCTTTCGTGGTCACGCGATTTTGTTAGGTGTTCTTAAGTCGCCGCGCGCGAACCGCGCCCGACGCCCGCGTCCGGCTTCGTCGTCGGCGGCACGTCCGGCAGAACTTCCGTCTTGTAGTCGCACTCCTCGTTGGCGCACGAGCGCGTCGTGCCCTTCTTCGTCGTCTTCTCCAGAAGGAACGGCGCGTGGCACTGCGGGCAAGGCTCGCTCACGGGCTTGTCCCAGTAAACCGCGTCGCACTTCGGATACTCCGAGCAGCCGTAGAAGGCTTTGCCGCGCTTCGACTTCTTCACCACGATCTCGCCCTTGCAACCCGCGCGCGGGCACGCGATGCCTGTTGTCTCGCGCTTGATGAACTTGCACGTCGGGTAGTTCGAGCAAGACACAAACTCGCCGAAGCGTCCCTGTCGCCGGACGAGGTGCGCCCCGTCCACCGGGCACGTCTCGTCGAGCGGCACGGGCGCAGCGGCCACCACGCCCTTGCGATCAATCTTGCGTATGTTGCGACAATCGGGATAACCCGTGCAGCCGAGGAACTGACCGAACCGCCCACGCTTCAAAGCCATAGGCTTCCCGCACAACTCGCACGTCTCTGCCTCTTCGCCTTCCGCCGCGCCGCCGTCGCCCGCCGCGTTCGCTTTCGCCGTCGCGTTGCCGTCGCCGTCAACTGCTGTCGCCGTTTGCGGCTTCGCGATCTCGCGCGTCGTGCGGCATTCGGGATAATTCGAGCAGGCGAGGAACTGGCCGAAGCGTCCGAACTTGATGACCATGCCCGAACCGCAGTTTTCGCAAATCTCGTCGGTCGGGATGGCCTCCACCTTCTTCTTCTTCATCTCCACTTCGGCGATCTTCAAGTCCTTCGCAAACTTTCCGTAGAACTCGTGGAGCGCGGTCGTCCACTTCAACTTCCCTTCACCGATCTCGTCCAACTCCTCTTCCATCCGCGCCGTGTACGACTCGTTGAAGAGATCGCCGAAACTCGCGACAAGCAGATCGTTGACCGTCGTGCCGAGAGCCGTCGGGTGAAAACGCCCTTCGTGCTTCTCGACATACTCGCGGTCGAGAATCGTCGTCATGATCGCCGCATACGTCGAAGGCCGCCCGATGCCCTTCTCTTCCAGAGCCTTGACGAGCGTGGCTTCCGAATAACGCGGCGGCGGTTCGGTGAAATGCTGTTCGGGCAGGATGGAGTTCAACTTCAAAGTCTCGTCCTTCTGCACCAGAGGAAGCTTCCGCGCCGCCTCTTCGTCCTCCTCCGACTTCTCATCGCGCCCTTCCTCATAGACGCGCAGGAAACCGTCGAACTTCAAGACCGACCCGCTCGCGCGAAACATGAAGCGACCCGCTTCAATATCAATCGTCGTTTGATCAAACACGGCGGGCATCATCTGCGACGCCACGAACCGCTGCCAGATCAAGCGATACAGTTTCAACTCTTCGCTCGACAAGTAACGCGCTATCGAGTCGGGCGTGCGCGTCACGTCCGAGGGGCGGATGGCTTCGTGCGCGTCCTGCGCGTCCTTCTTCGAGCGATAGTGAATCGCCTTCTCCGGCAAATAATTTTCGCCGTATTGGCCGCCGACGAAATCGCGCACCTCCTGCAAGGCCGTCTCCGAAACGCGCGTCGAATCCGTGCGCATGTAGGTGATGAGGCCGACCGCGCCCTCCGCGCCGATCTCCACGCCCTCGTAAAGTTTCTGCGCCACCATCATCGTCTTCTTCACCGCGAAGCCGAGCTTGCGCGCCGATTCCTGTTGCAGCTTCGACGTGATGAACGGCGGCACGGGATTGCGCTTCCGCTCCTTCGTCGTCACTTCCGCGACGCGGTAGCTTTGCGCTTCCGCTTCCGCGACGATCTCTGCGGCTTGCGCCTCAGTCCCGATCAAAATCTCCGTCTTCTTAACATCCTGATCGAAGCCGCCGGTCTTCACCGTCTGCTCGCCGATGCGCAGGAGGCGCGCGTCGAACGCGGGCGGCAAACTCGCCGCGAGGTTCGCCGTCACCGTCCAGTATTCCGTCTTGAGAAATTTCTCGATCTCGCGCTCGCGCTCGACGACCATCCTGAGCGCAACCGACTGCACGCGCCCCGCGCTCAGACGCCCGCCCACCGTGCGACACAGTAAAGGCGAGACTTTATAACCGACGAGTCGGTCTAAGACGCGTCTGGCCTGTTGTGCGTCAACGAGGTTTTCGTCAATCTGCTTCGGCTCTTTGAAGGCTTCCTGCACCGCGCGCTTTGTGATCTCGTTGAACATCACGCGGTAGGAAGGCTTCTTCGGTCGCTTCGGCACGATCTCTTCCGCGAGGTGCTGGCAAATGGCTTCGCCTTCGCGGTCGGGGTCGGCGGCCAAGTAGATCGCGTCGGCTTCTTTTGCGGCCTTCTTGAGTTCCGAGACGGTCTTCTTATTATTGCGTTTCTTCGTGTCGGGGATCACTTCGTAAGACGTGGCGAAATCGTGCTCCACGTCCACGCCCAGACCCTTCGACGGTAAATCCTTGATGTGGCCGAGCGAGGCCATCACGCGGTAGTCCGCGCCGAGATATTTTCCAATCGTCTTGGCCTTCGCAGGCGATTCAACGATGACTAAATTCTTCGTCATTCCATTCCCTTCGCATGAAAAAGGTGTTTACCCGAAAACACCCACACTTGTCCTAAATTCCTTCTGCCGTCACCGTTTAGATGCCGCGAAACGCCGTTTTACTGGCTCGCGCTCCGCTTTGTTTCCGTCCTCAACTTCCGTGTGTGAGCAGAAAGGGCTATTTGAAAATAGCACTGATGGAGCCTCTAAAGTCAAATGGGCGAGGCGGGCGACCGCGCAAGAGAGGCGGCGCGAGCGTTAATTTCGGGAGGTGCGGCGAGGCGTGCGAGAAGCTTCCGGCGCGGTCAACTTGTACATCAATTTGCGGCTCAGGGAAAGGCGAGCGTGACGAGCGTAATGGCGACGGCGGTGACGAGCGCGCGGCGATGTATACGGCGCGACTTGCCGCGCAGTTGTGCGACGAGGCTAGCGTCTTCAATCGGCTGTTCGCCCGCGTCCATGTTGCACCTGCCGCGCGCGGCGAGCGCGATGCAGGTCCGCTCGCGCGCCTGCAACAATCCGAGTCCGGCGAGCCACACCGGGAAAAAGACGACTAGACGCAGAGCGCGCGGCGCGTCGAATATGACCAGCACGAAGGCCGCCGCGACGCCGACCGTCAAGGCCACGACGCCCATCAGTCGCCGCTTGCGCTGCTCGCGCGTCCCGATGTTAGAGACTGTCGCTTCGGAGGCCATTTGCTTCAGCTAAGAGGTTGTCTTAAAAGTTATTGAAGCCCCGAAGGGGCGGGATGTAACAGCCCGGCGCATCGCGCCGGGTACAGGTTAGAACAGACCGACAAGCCCTGAAAGGGCGACATATCCGGCAATGGCGGTAACTCTGTCGCCCTTTCAGGGCTTAAACATCAACGGGGCTTGTTTCTCGGGGCGATGCCCCAAGCTATTACATCCCGCCCCTTTGGTGCTTTTAAGACCGTGGCTAAGGCGTCGGAAGCAAGTCGCGTTCTCGCTCTTAACGTCACCGCTTACTTTCTCATCCGATGCGGCTACTGTGTGGCGCGGAGTGTCGCCAGCGGTTGCCCTGCGGTGACGCGGTCGCCGACGCGTGCGCTGACGATGCTGACCGTCCCGGCGGAAGTGGCTGCGGCGACGACGAGCTTTTCCGTCGGCGCGGGCGGCGCGGCGGACGTGTTTCGCGGCTGCTGGCGCGCGGCGACGAGGCCGGATTGCGCGTCCTGCGCTGCCGTCTGCGCCTCCTGTAGACGACGCTGCGCGCGTTCGTAATCGGCACGCGCGCCGTCGAGTTGCGCTTGCGGCGCGTCGCCCGAAGCGACGAGCGGCGTCAGGCGTTGCACCTCCACTTCGGCGCGCACCGCTTCGGCTCTCGCGGCTTCGATGCCCGCCTGTGCCGTCCCGATATTCCTGCCCGCGCGCGCCACAGGGTCTTCCGCCTGTTTCTGCGGCACGCCCGTCTGCGCTTCCGTGCGGACGGCAATCTCGACAATCGGCGTGCCTTCGCCCACGACCATTCCCTCGCGCACGAGCACGCGGCGCACTTCGCCCGCCGCAGGGGCGTTCACGATCACGATGCCGCGCGCCGCTGCATTCCTGCTCCCCGAAGATTGACAGCCGACGGAGGACGCGAGCGCGACGAACACCACGAGCGCAAGCCCGTAGTAAAGCGCGGCCTTGAGCTTTCGCAACTTTGAAGACGAAGGCGACGCGTGACTGTTTTTCCGAACCGCAAGACTACTTTTCATTGAGATTACTTTTCGTTCGCTCTTGCTCTCGTCGTGTCTGTCGCCGCATTGCCCGCCTGCGGCTTCGACGCCGAGGCTGCGGGGATAGCGAGCGATGTGTCGAAGTCGGCGGTTGCCTGCGGGCTTAGTTCGAGTTGGCGAGAGGCGCGCACCGAGACGTTGTTCGCGCCGAGCGTGTTGCCGGTGGCGCGTTGAAACTCCGCGATGGCTTTGTTGAGATCGGTCTGCGCCTGTAGCTCCCTGCCGCGCGCGGCCAGCAGTTCGTTCTGTCTTTGTAAGACTAAGAAGACGGTCGTGGTGCCCGCTTTGAATTGCCTTTGCTCGCTCTCGTATTGCTGCTCGGCGGACGAGCGCGTGGCGGCGGCCGATGCGAGGCGCGCTTCGGCAGAGCGCAAGGTCTGCGTCGCGTTGCGCACGTCGGCTTCGATCAGTTGCTCTTGCTGTGCGCGCTGGTTGACGATGCGGCGGCCTTCGGCGAGCGAGCGTCCGAGATTGGCCTGCGCCGTGCGATTGCGAAACGGCAACTCGACGCGCACGCCGACGCGATAGGTCGGGTAGTCGTTGCCGAGCAGATTCGAGAGCGACTTCGGATAGCCGCCGACGAGGTTGGGGTTGACGGTGCTGGTCGTCCCGGTGGTCGTTTCGAGCGGCACAAGTCCGGCGAGCGTGGAGAGTTCGTTGACGCGCTCACGCAGGAGCGAGTTTGCGCTCGTGTTCGGATTGATCGTCGGCGTGACGGTCGAACCGGCGAGGCCGACAGAGGTGTAAGTGCCGACGAGATCAACTTGCGGCTTCGACTGGTCGCGGAAGAAGCGCGTGTCGATCCCGTTGATCTCCGCGCTCGTCTGTAGCTGCGCGAGTTCGGGGCGATTATCAATCGCGGCTTTGACGGCCTGTTCGAGCGGCACGCGCGGCGGCTCCAGACTGACGGGCGTGATCGGCGTCAAAGGACGCGACCAGAGCGCGGCGGTGCGATCCGCGAGGATCAAAGTCTTCAGAGTGTTCTCGGCGCGCGTCACGGATTCCTGCGCGGTATAGACGTTCTGCTCGAAGGTCGTGACCTGCGTGTTGGCGGCGACGATGTCAATCGGCGCGAGCACGCCCTGCGCGACGAGCCGCTGGTTGCTCTCAACCTGCACGCGCGCCTGCTTCACGGCGTCAATCTGCACCTGCAAATTTCGGAGCGCGAAGACCAAATCCCAGTAAGACTGTTCGACCTGCGAAATAACTTCGATGGCGCGCTGGCGAAACTGCGCGTCGGTCAAAGAGAGGTTCTTCTTGGCGATCTCGATGGTGCGGCGGTTGTTGTCGAAGCGCAGGCCGCGCAGGAGCGGTTGCGCGTAGGTGAAGGTGAAGGCAGTCGGGAACTGCGGGTTGAGCGTCGCGTTCTGGTTGGTGGTGTTGAGGCGCGTCGAGGAGAAGTCGAGTTGATAGTTGCCGCCCCAGAAAGGCGTGAAGCCGCCGAGTCGCATCGCGCCCGTCAAGTCCTTCTGCGTGACGGAGCCGTTTGCGCCGCCGCTGATCGTGGAACTCGTCGGCGTGGTGCGCGTCTCGTAATAACTCTCGGACGAGAAGATCGGATCGTAGACGCCGCGCGCCGCGTTCAAATTGAACTCCGCGATCTCGACGTTGATGCGCGAGCCGTCAATGTCGTTGTTGTTCTGCAAGGCGAGCGCGATGGCTTCGTTTAAAGTGAGCGGGAGTTGATCGGCCACGTCCACGCCGACGCGTTCCGCCGAGGGCAGCGGGCGCGAGGGCGCTTCAAAGTTCGGCGCGACGGGCGGCGGGTCAGACGGCAACTCTGCGGGCGCGATGCCGCCGGACGTGCCGACGTTCTGCCCCGGAGTTTGTTGCACGCCGCCCGTCGTGTTCACGCCGCCGGGAGCGTTCGGGTTGCCGGTCGTCTGCGGGTTCGTGGTTCCGGCAGGCGTGGCGGTCTGCGGCTGACCGGACGGCGGGGTCTGCTGCGAGGCGTTCGGCGTTTGCGGCGAAGGCGGTCGCGGCCCCTGCGTGTTGGGCGTGGTCTGCTGACGCTGTTGCTCAACGCCCGTCTGCGGCTGCACGCTCTGCTGCGCTTCGTTGTCGGGACGCACGGGCGCGGTCGCGGAGTTCGGCGGCAACTCCGTCGTCGCGGGAGGCGGCGAGCCGGGCGGTCGTTGCTGCGGCCTTGTGCCCGCGGGCGGCGTCTGCTGCGGCTGCGTCGAAGGCTGCTGTTGCTGCGTCTGCGCGAGCGTCGTCAAAGGTGCAGACAACATCAAGGCCGCAACAAACGCCGCTATCCATCTTTGCGCCCTTGCGCCTTTGCGTGAGACTTTTGCTGGCGGAAGAACAAACTTCACGCAAAGGCGCAAAGGGGCAAACGTAAAGACGCGAAGTGGATTTTTGGGGAAACTCTTAATCACCTGAAACATTGTCTGCATAACCATCCTTTGCGGTCTGGCGCGTGAGCGGTCGCGCCACCTTCGGCGTGGCCGTCGGCTTCGGCCTGCGCGTGAACGAACCTGTCACGCCCGCGTAAGCGTCCGAGAGACGGCGACCCGCGCCGCCTTTGAAATTGTTGAACCGATCTCCGACGTAGCCCCACACGCGCGAATCCTTCGCATCCTCAAACAGCGAATAGAAGACCGGCACGGCCAGCAGGGTCAACAACAGACACATGCTCTGCCCGCCGACGACGAGCACGCCGATTGATCTATTCGTCGCCGCGCCCGCGCCGCTTCCGAGGATGAGCGGGATCATCCCAGCGACGAGCGCGATGGTCGTCATCAGGATCGGGCGCAGGCGGTCGCGGTTGGCTTGCAGGATCGCGCTGTAGCGTTCCATGCCGTGCGAGCGCAGTTCGTTCGTGTGGTCGATCTGCAAGATCGCGTTTTTCTTGACGATGCCGAACAGCAGCAGGATGCCGAGCGCGGAGAAGATGTTCAGACGCTGCCCCGCGATCAAAGTCGAGAGGAGCGCAAACGGGATCGAGAGCGGCAGCGTGAGCAAAATCGTCACCGGATGGATGAACGACTCGAACTGCGCCGCGAGAATCAGGTACATGAAGACGAACGAGAGCAGGAACGCCAGCATGAACGACTGGTTCGCGCGCTGCAACTCTTTCGACTGACCCGTGACGCCCGTGCGATAGCCCGCCTCCATGTTCAACTCCTGCGCGTAACGCTGCACGGCGGCCAGCCCGTCGGCCTCCGAGCCGTTCGGCGCAAGACTCGCGGAGATCGTCACCTGTCGCTGTCGGTTCAAACGATCA
>DASYMM010000260.1:0-2373 GCA_036009085.1 Pyrinomonadaceae bacterium
CGCGACACGCTGTACAGCGTGTCGCGCCTTGCCCAATCGCTCGCCTCGTCGGGCGACGGAGTCAGCCTACTTAACAGCCGCGTTTCCCGCCGACTGTTTCCCTTGTGCACCTCGCGACGTTTTGGCGTTAGCCGCAGGCGCGGGCGCGGCGGGCGGTAGGGACTCGACGTTGACGAGGAAGCGGAAGTTGCCGTTTACCATCACGCCCAGACGGAACTCTACATCGTAGGGCACGTTCGGCTTGAGCGGCTGTGCGAGTGTGATGTCGGCTGAGAGGGTGGAATTGAGGCCGCCGCCCGGTTGCGCCGGCGCGGGCGTGCTCGGTTCTTCGAGCGTCAACCCGTGCAACAGCACGTCGAAGCCCTGCGTGTTCGACACCGTCACATCCACGGACGAGAGCGCGCGCAAGTCGGCCAAGTTCCCGGTTTGCGGTGTGCCCGCCGTCACGTCAACGAGACGGAAGCGCAGGCGCGTGACATCAACGCCCGAAGTGTTTCTGAAACGACGACGAATCAAGAGCGTGCCGAAAGCGGCGTTCTGCGGGTTGGCGTCGGCGGCAGTGCGGACGCGCGCGCACGCGGTCTCCGGCGCGCCTGCGCCTGAACAGAGCGGGTCAACGAGTTGCGCTTTGACGACGGCGTTGCGTTGCGCCGGACTCGTCAAATTCTCCGGTCCCGGTGCGCCCAAAAGCGGCGCGCGCCCGCTCACGGTCGTCTGGCTGACGGCCACGAAGTCGAAGTCTGCCTGATTGTTGTCCGTGTCCTGCGGCCTGCCCGTCGTCATGCGACGGACGAAGCTGTGCTGGAGCGGGACGTTGACGCCCGTGGAGGGTTGGAGCGGCGTCGTCTCCGCGAAGAGGGGCGAGGCGGTGAAGCCGACGGCGTCGAGCCGCTCGGTCGGAGACACGAGGAGCAAGGGGTTGCTCGTGCGGAAGAGTGCCAGACCTGCGTTGTCAGGGATGTCCACGCTGTAGCCGCCGTCCTCGATGGCGGTCGTCGCCGCGCTCCCGTCGTTGCCCGAAGGATAGAGGCCGAGGCTGTAGCCGTTGGTGTTGGCGACGAGATAATGGCCGCGCGCAGGAATGCGCGTACCCGCCGGGATGATGTGCTTCGGTGTGGTCGGCGCGTCGGACGAGACAATCGCCCACCCGTCGGGATTGATGTCCGGGAGGGGCGACGAATCGCGCACCAGCACCTCCTCGTCGCTGTTGTTGTAAATCTCTATGAACTCGTCGTTCGCGGAGTCTGCGCCCGCGCCGCGCAGGCGAAACTCCGAGATGATGATCTGACCTGCCGACGGCGCGCCGTCGTCGTTCAGGATCGTGCCCGTGCCCTGCCCGTCGGAGACGGCTGCGCCGTTGGCGTTCGTGACGTTGACGAAGAACGTCTCGTTCGGCTCGTCCGCAGTGTCGCCGTTGACCGTGACGTTGAACGTGTATTCACTCTGCCCTGCGGGAATGGTCGCGCCGCTCACGCTGTTCGGCTCGTAGTCGTTGTTGGCATCGGTCGCCGTGCCGTCCTGTGTGGCGATGTTGAAGGTGACGCCCTGCGCGGGCGCGTTCGAGTCGAGCGAGACGGTGAAGGAAAACGTGTTTGTGCCCGCGTTGCCTTCGGACTGCGTCACGTCGGAGACGGAGAGGTCAACCACCGCGTTGACGTTGATGTTGACGGTGGCCTCGGCGGAATCCGCTATGCCGTCGTTGACTTTGAACTTGAAAGAGTCCGCGCCGTTGTAGTTCGCGGCGGGCGTGTAGATGACATCACGGAAGCAGTTCGCCGGGCTGCCGGGGGGCGAGCAAATGGTGTCCACGGGCTGTTCGAGCGTGCCGTGGTCTGGCAGGTCGGTGACGATGATATCGAGGCTTTGGTCGTCGGCGTCGGTGCCCGTCAGTCTGATCGTAACGGGGGTGTCCTCGTTCGTCGTCGCGGGGTTGGGCGAGGCCGAAGCGACGGGCGCGCTGTTGACGCAGGCGTTGAGCAGCACGGAGACGTTGTTGGAGTCGAAGTTCGCCACGGCGAGGTCGAGGTTGCCGTCTTTGTTGAAGTCGGCGGTCGCCACGGAGATGGCTCCGGTGCCTGTGCCGAAGTTGGCAGCCGCCGCAAAACTCGCTCCGGCACACCCTTGCGCGGCCAGCGACGCGAAGTTGCGCTCGCTCGCCTGAGCCGCTTTCGCATCTCCGCCAGCCGCGCTTACCACGACCACGCTCTTTAATAAAACCGCGACGACCAGAAGGCCAAACGCGCCAACAAACAACTTCTTCATGCGAGGGGTTAACATATCTCTTCTCCTTGAAATTTTACGGATACTGCTTGAGAGGACGGAACGGCGACTTTCCAGCCGCTCAACCCGTGTCTTCGCCGGATAACCAGACAC
>DASYMM010000261.1:0-4891 GCA_036009085.1 Pyrinomonadaceae bacterium
AACTCGGCCAACAGTCTCTCCAAACAGTAGAGACCTTTGGGGCCTAGCCCGACGATGGCGACCGTGTGCGCGCCCGGCGTCTCGCTCGTTTGCATTCCCTCGGTCAATTCAACATCCCTGACGCATTTCATTGACATCAAAGTAGGAAAAAGCCAGACTAGCTGCCTCCGTAGTCTTTGGCAATCCCGGCTCCGGCTGAAATCTCAAAACGAACTGGAAGCTTTCGCTCTCTCTGGCGCGCCCCTTGAAAGAAGACACCGACTCACACGCCTCAACCTATCACCCTGCTGTCGGCGGCGGCTCGACCTTTAGCAATCTGCCGCAACTGGCGCACGTCGAAGATGTAGAGATCGATCTGGCCTTCCTCGGCATCCCGTTCGACGGCCTGGTGACGTATCGCCCCGGCGCGAGGTTCGGGCCGCGCGCCATACGCCAATCATCCGTCCTCTGTCGCGGCTATAGCCCGCAGATGGAAGTTGGCGTCTATGAACACCTGCGCGCGTTCGACGCGGGCGACGTGAACGTCAACCTCTTCGACTACGAAGAGACGTTTCGACGGATCGAAGCGCGCGTCGCTGACTTGCAGCGACGCGGCGCAGCCGTCGTCTCGCTCGGCGGCGACCACTCCGTCCTGTTGCCCATCCTGCGCGCGACGGCGCAAACTCATCCGAACCTCACGCTCATCCAGTTCGACGCTCACAGCGACACGTCCGATGCGTCGTCAGGACACAAACAACATCACGGCACGACCATCCGCAGCGTGGTTGAAGAGAAACTTGTGCGCGGAGATCACATCTTCCAGATCGGCATACGCGGCTCCATCGGGAGCGCGGCTTATCAGGATTACGCGAGAGAGGCGGGCATCCACACGCTCGACATGCACGATTTTCACCGGCCGGAGCGGCGCGCAAAGTTTCTCGAAACGCTCCGCGCGGTGGCGGGCGCAAGTCCCTGTTATCTCACGTTTGATATTGACGGCGTTGATCCGGCGTTCGCTCCGGGGACGGGCACTCCGGCGGTGGGCGGCCTCACGAGTTTTGAAGCGTTGGAGATGCTGCGCGCGTTCAAAGGGCTGCGCTTCGTCGGCGGCGACGTGGTGGAGGTTGCGCCCGCTTACGATTCCTCGGAGATCACTTCGCTGCTGGCGGCGGCCATCGCCTTCGAGTTGGCCGCGCTCATCGCGCTCACACGGTCTGCGCGCTGACCCACTCGAAGCCGAGCACTTCTTCAATCGTCCTGAGCCCGTATCGCTGCGGGCAGCGCGTCGCCGCGAGGTCTCTGCCGGCGAGACGCGAGCCGACCAGATACTCTTTTCCGAGTCGCTCCTGACACCAGCGCAAAACCGTATCAATGCAGGGCGTGGGGACGCGCGCCAGCTCCGCGATGCCGCGTATGACGACCAGCCCGAACGGGACATCTTCGGCCAGAAAGCGGTGTTTGAAGTCGGGCAGATACCTGCCCTCTTCTGTCCGGATCATGGGATGCGTGATGCCCTTGTAGCCCGAGTTGGTTCGGAGCGCGGTCATCAAATTCGTCTTATCGGCGATGTCGTTTCCGTAACAGGTGATGTCCCATTCATACATCGGAATGACTTGCGATAAATCGAGCGGATAATGCGACTCCATGATCCGCTGGCTCATCGTGCAGACTTCTTCGCTCACCTTGCCGAGCAGTTCCGCCGTTTCTTCGTCTATCCCCTGATAAAATAGCGGCGCGCTCTCAAGCGACTCTCCATCCCAATCTTTCCAACGCCCGTACATGATCGGAGGATGGCTGTAAGCGTTCGGCGACCTCAGAGTGATGCCGAGCAAGTGTCCTTTGACGACGAGGCGCGGCGTCTCTCCCAAAAGCTCCTGCATGAAGGCGAGCGGGTTTGCGATTCTCGCTCTGAAAAGATCGCCTTGCAGCGCGCCGACCAGACTGTCTTTCGTGCCGAAGATGCTCACGGCCTTGCCGAACTCCACGATGCGGCAAATCCACGGCAACGACTCGAAGTTCATCACGATGCAATTTTGCTGTCGCTCGTCCAGAGCCTCGCGCACGTCGAACTCGAAACCGTTCTGGCCGGGGAGACCGACGATCACGCAGCCGTCCTCGATGTACGGTTGTAGCAGGGCGAGATACTGCGAGTGCATGAAGGCGGGCACGGCGAAGATGATAAGATCGCAGCCGCGCGCGAGTTGCGGGTCGTCCGTGACGACGAAAGGCCGCGCACGCAAGGCCACGCGTTCGTCGTCTCCCGTCCGCACGGTGACAGCCAGCGGCTCGCTTTCCATGCTCTCGCGCCAACGGCGAATCTTGTCCCGGTTCTGTGTGAACACGCGCACGCCGATGTCCGGCTTCGTCGAGAGGATGCCCGCCAGAACGTGCGCGCCCGCGCCCGTGCCGCAGATGAGAGCTCGAATCGGATCAGTCATGGTGAAAGTTTCCGCGTTCGGTCAGTTGTTTCAGAATTACTTCCGGGTTCCGCTTCCCAACTTACTTCCCGGTTACTTTGAATTGAAGCGATCTTCCTCCGCCAGAGGATCGTTGATGCCTGTCGCCATGTTTTCCGGCGCGGCGGTCTGAGCGAGCGGCGCGGCGGCGGCGTTCGGTTTGCCGAAGTCTTCCACGAACGCGCGATAAGCGACGCCGAACGCATGGCGCACACGGTTGGCGACGCGATGCCCGTGATGCAGCGGCGAGAGAAACATGAGCGCGCCGACGATGAGAGCCGAACTGCCAAGCTGCGCCATGCTCGGCGTCGGCAAATTGAAGAGGTCGGCGAGCACGTAAGTGGCGAAGACACCGGCCAGCAGACTCGAAGCGCGATTGAGCGGAATGCAAAAAGTGTTTTCGCGCGCGTCGAGATAGATGAGCGTGCCGAAGAAATAGAGGCAGGCATAGAGCGCGCCGATGAGGAGTCCCGGCGCGGTAACGCCGCTGGCGAAAAAGTTCGCGAAGCCGTGCCGCAGTTCCGACATGATCTGGCCTTGTCCGATCAAGGCGAAGATGCCGGGTATCGCCACGAGCAAGACCCCCGCCACGATCTGCTCTTCGACCAGATAGCGATAGCAGAGGCTCCGGTCCTCGCATTTCCCCAACTTGTTCAGGCAGGGCAGGCGCAGCAGGTAACCGCAGAGGTAAGCGGTGATAGCCAACCCCGCCGTGAGGGTCATGCGGTAGTTGTTCACGTCGGCCAGCGCGACCAGCGTGGCGGCGAAACTGAGGGCGAGCGCGCACCAGGAAAACCAGCGCACCCTGCGCCCGAAGAGCGCATCAATCGCGGGCGCGATGACGAGCACGCCGCCGCGCATCAGCACGAGCGCGAAGATGATCGAGACTCCGCTGAAAGTGAAGGCGAGCGTGGTCGTGCCGATGATGATGGCCGTGCCGAACCCGGAGAGGAACACCAGACGGCTCGGCCACACGACGCTCACGCCGAAAAACTCTCGACGGCTCGCATACTTCCACCAGCCGCGCAGCGTCGTTCCCGCGAACATCACGACAACCGTGCCGACGGCGACCGAAGGCAACAACTCGAAGCCCGTCACCGCGCCGCCGGTGCTCGCGAGTTTGCCCGTCGCGGTCAGCCTGACGAGCGCGCTGTAAGGCGCGTAGAAAGCGAAATAGCCTAAGGCCAAGCCCCAGATTCTTAAGTTGAACCGTCGCCGCTGGTAAGCCACTTGGTAAGCCACTTGAACCCTCCGGTCTCCAATGAGTGGGACGATGACTGAAGGTACTCGGGAAGTTGCGAGGTGATTAAATTGTTTACAGAAAGAACAGAAAGATAAGGCAGTGAGTCAATCTTCGGAACAGATTTATCAATCACTGCCGACAGAAGAACGTCTTTATCGCTTGTAATGCAAGTGCAAACCCGCCCCGGTGAGAATGTTTGGACAATATGCCAAGTCAGACAAAAAGATCAACATTTTTCTCGCGTCTCTAATCGGTCGCCATCCGACAGAAATAAAAACCTTCACCGCAGAGACGCAGAGAAGTCGCAGAGTTAACGGAGAGATAAGATCAACTCTTTCTCCGCGCCCCCTCTGCGTAAACTCTGCGTCTCTGCGGTGAGTCTTAATTGTTTAGTCTCACTCAATCGCAACTCGCTATAGACAATCCAAATTGATTCGCGCTATACAGTAGCCGCTGCCGGTTCGACGGCTGTAGTTGAATGTTCAAGGAGCATGCGTTGATGGTTGCCAATCCCCCGGAGGACATGCCCCGCATCGTCCCACATCTGTTCTACGATGATCTCGCCGCCGCCATTGACTGGCTGGTCGCGGCCTTCGGCTTCAAGGTGCGCGTGCGGATGACCGACCCGCAGGGCGGCGTCGTGCACGGCGAGTTGGAATGCGAAGATAGTCTCGTGATGCTCGGCCTCGCCGCCGAGAACGCGGCTTGGGAAAGCCCGCGCACGCTCGAAGGCCGCATCAGCCAAAGACTCTACATCTACGTTGACGACGTGGACGCGCACCACGCGCGGGCGCGCGACGCGGGCGCAAAAATTCTCTACGAACCCGGCGACCAGTTCTACGGCGACCGCGTCTATGAATGCATAGACCCGGAAGGCCACCGCTGGAAGTTCGCGCAACACATCTACGACGTGGACATGACGGCCATCCAGCGTCCCGACTAAACGCAGCAACTTTTTCTCTGCGACTTCTCTGCGACTTCTCTGCGTCTGCGGCGGTGAATGCTTGGTTTACTAAGATTCAGCGCAGAGTCGCAGCGAGCGCAGAGAAAGTCTTATCACCCTGACTCATATCCTCTATGAAACTCTCAACAAGTCTCACGCACCTCGCCGACAGCGCGCGGCGAATGATGTTCTTCCTGTGCGCCGCCGTGCTCATCTTCAACGCGCAGACAGACGCTCCGGCGCAGACAGCTTCCACGAGCACGGTGGCGG
>DASYMM010000262.1:0-8031 GCA_036009085.1 Pyrinomonadaceae bacterium
ACATTGAAGCGACGTTGATGCCGTTTGCGCGAAGGCGCGACGAAGGCGCGAGCGTCCCCGGCTGGAAGTTTATTCGCTGACCTGCCCGATCAGCGTGCGGATGGCGGGGACGAGACGCGTGGTGTCTTCCGGTTTGCGCAGGCAGCCTTGCGCTCCGGCTTTGATCGCTTCCTTGTGGTCGAGGAGCGGGGCGTAGGCGGTGAAGAAGAGGATCGGCGTGGTGGTGTTGAACTCGCGTATCTCGCGGCAGAGCGCGAGACCATCCATGTCTGTGAGGCCGATGTCGAGGAGGATGAGCGCGTAGGAATTTTCGCGCGCGTGGCGCAAGCCCTCCTCCGCCGTCTGCACCGCCGTCACGCTAAAGCCCTCTTGCTTCAAACTCCACTCCACCAGAAAACGCGTATCCTGCGTGTCCTCAACATACAAAATTGCCGGTCGCTCCATAATTTTTCACTCCGTAAAAAAGTGACGAATGACGAGTGACGAGTGACAAGTTAAAAACAAAAGAAGCTCAGACCTGAAACTTGAAACCTGAAACTTGAAACCCGTTTTAACTCGTCACTCGTCACTTCCCATATATCTTTGCATGAGTCCAGGCCAGCGGCCTTGTGATTTGAGAATGAGTTCGCAGACTTCGCGAATTGCGCCGAAGCCTCCGGGGAGTTGCGTCGTGTAGTGTGCGGCGGCGCGCGTCTCTTCTGTGGCGTCCGAGACGGCGACGGCGAACCCGCAGCGACGCATGAGCGGGATGTCCGTCACATCGTCGCCGACATACGCCACGTCTTGTTCTTCGACTCCGGCGGCGGCCAAGACCTCCGCGAAATCTTTGATCTTGTCCCACGTTCCCTGCCGCACGTAGGCGATGCCGAGATCGCGCGCGCGGCGTTCGACGAGCGAGGACGTGCGGCCTGAGATGATGCCCGATTGCAGACCTGCGCGATGCAGCAGGACGAGGCCGTGGCCGTCGCGCGTGTGAAAACTCTTTTCCTCGTCGCCGTTCTCAAGGAGCGTGATGCGCCCGTCCGTGAGCACGCCGTCGCAGTCCATCAAAAGTAATTTGATGCGTGCGGCTCGTTGTTCGACGCTTGCCGTGTCGCCCGTCGTCATCGTTTAGCGCACCTCGAAGATGGGGATGTCCACGAGCCGCATCGTGTTGCCGTTGCGCGCGAAGACGAGCACAGCCGTGCCCGCCTGTTCACGACCGAGCGACTTGGCCGTGATCTGCACGTCTGCGGCGAAGCGGTCGGAGCCGAGCGATTCGGTGCGGAGCAATTTCGTCTGCCACAATTCGGGCTGGCTGCCGATGATGCCTTTGGAAAAGCTGGCGAGTTCGCCGGGCACGATGAGCGCGTCGAGTTCGGCTTTTCTGCCGCCGCGAATCGTCTGGTCGAACTGCGTGACGGCGGCGCGCACCGCTTCGTCAAGCGCGGGCGCGGACGCACCGGGCGCAGCTTCGGCTTTCAGACGCGCGGCGCGCGCGGCGAGCGTCGGCGCATACCCGCCTTCGACGCGCACGGCTTCGTCGAAACGCTTCGCGGCCTCAGCCGCCTGACCACGGCGCGAGGCGATTTCGCCGAGGCCAATGTTCGCCCAAGCGAGCGTCACGGGCAGAGGGAGGGGCGCGTCGAGCGCGGCGCGAAACTCGCGTTCGGCTTCGGCGAGTTTGTTTTGTTCGAGGAAGGAGCGCGCGAGCAGGATGCGCGCGTCCTGCATGAGCGGCGCGCGTTCGACGAGCGCGCGTGCGGTCGCCTCCGCCTGCGCGTGCTGACCCGCGGCGAGCAGGCGCGTCGCTTCTTCCAGAGACTCTTCGAGCGCGGGCGCGCGCGGCGCGACATCGTTCGCGTAATCGAGTTGCGGGTAGATTTTCTCCGGGTCAACTTCGACGCGCACGATGCGCGCGGCGGTTTTGAAATGCACGTCCGTAAAATCGCGCGCGGGGATCGTGGTTTGCGCCGCGATGCGTTCGCCGCTCTCCGTGAAGGCGACGGCGGAAACGACCGTTTCAATCGCGCCCGTGTTCCTCAGCGCGGAGACCCATTCGCCGCCGCGCAGTTGCGGCAGACCGATCAGGAGATCGATCTCGGTCGGCTGGTCGAAGCCTGCGTCGAGCGCGCTCTTTAATCCCGCGCCGCCGCCTGCGCTCAGGGCTGCGCGCAGGGCGGCCAGAGTGACCTCGCTCTCGCGTCCCTTTTGCAGTTGCTCGCGCAGGACGGCGAGAAAGGCTTCGCGACCGAGCACGCGGTCTGCGAGTCGCCAGATCATCGCGCCTTTGTTGGCGACGGAGAGGTAGTAAGTCGGCTCTAAAGGCGTGGAGATGGAGAGCGGAGCGTCGCGGCGCGCGACGGCGGAATAGGCGATGCGCTCGCGCAGGCGTTCGGCATCGGCGGCTTCGCGCCCGAACTCTTTCTCTAAAAACAAGGTCGCCAGAAAACGCGCCAGCCCTTCGCGCAAGACGCCCGCGCCTTCGCCGCGCACAGGCGTCGCGCCGCCGAGCCACATGCGCGCGACGGCTTCGCCGACGAGTTGCGCCGTGATGGCGTCGGTCTTGCTGCGACGAAAGACAGCGTTGTCGAGCAGCACCGTGCCGCCGAGATCGAAGCCCGCGCCGCGCGTGACGCCGACGAGACGAATCGGCGCAGGCTCCGGCAGCGCGCCGAACAGATTCGTATAAAAACTGCGCGCCGACGCGGCCAGAGCCACGAGCGTCTCGGCGCGCTTGCGTTCATCTGCGGTCGCGCCGCGCGGAACGAGCGCGCTCACGCCGCGCGCATCGGCAGCCGCGCCTTCAATCGTCTCCCATTTGCCCGTCAGGAAAAACGGCTGCGACGAAAGTTTCTGCTCAAAGCTCGCGCCCGTCGCCTGTCCGGCGGAGACGACCATCTCGCCGCCCGCCCCGTTGACCGTGAGACGAAGCGGCGCGGTGTCAGCCCCGCGCAAAGAGAACTGCGAATTCGGCGAAGGGTACCAACCGGAGAGCGGCAAAAACTGCGCGCCTTCCGGCGACAACGACGCGAGCGCACTGTTGGCCGCGACGGGCAGGCGATAATCCAGCGCGACGCCGATTGTCGCGCCGGAAGCGACGGGCGCGGGCAGCGTTATTGTCACCTGCTGCAAACCCGTGCGCGATTCCGCGCGCGCGTAATACTGTGCAGACGCATCGCCGACCGTCGCCGATTTAATCTCCGCCGCAGAGTTGAGCCTGAGCGTCAGCGTGCGGCCTGTGCCCGCCCCGACCTTTTTCGCGTTGACGATGGCGCGCGCCGCGAGCGTGCGTTCGGTTGCGGTCTGAGCGGGCAGCGTGGCCGTCACGTCGAAGCGCAGAACCTGCCAGACGGCGCGCGCTTCTTCCTGTGCGCGCGCGTGCGCGGTTGTGAACAGCAGTATTGTGAAGATGAACAGGAGTTTGCGGAGACGAAAATTATTCATACGCTAGCGAGTGTTCAGTTTTGGGTTGCGGGCTGACGCCGGACGAGTTCGTGTATGTCGCGCAGCATGTGCAGCAGCGGTTCGAGGCGCGCGAGCGGAAGCGCGTTCGGCCCGTCGGAGAGCGCACGCGAAGGCTCCTCGTGCACTTCCATGAAGACCGCGTCCACGCCGCACGCCACACCTGCGCGCGCGAGCGGTTCGATGTACTCCGACTGCCCGCCCGTTGCATGACCGAGGCCGCCCGGCAGTTGCAAGCTATGCGTCACGTCGAAGACGACGGGCGCGCCGAAACTCCGCATGATCGGAAACGAGCGCATGTCTACGACGAGATTGTTATAGCCGAAGGAGACGCCGCGCTCCGTAAGCAACAGGCGTTCGCACCCGGCGGCGCGCGCTTTCCCGACGATGTTGCGCGCATCGGCGGGCGCGAGAAACTGTCCCTTCTTCACGTTCACGACGCGCCCCGACTCCGCCGCCGCCACGATGAGATCGGTCTGCCTTGAGAGGAACGCCGGAATCTGCAACACGTCCGCGACGCGCGCGACGGCTTCAACTTGAGATACATCGTGAATGTCCGTCAGCACCGGCACGCCGACTTCTTCCTTCACGCGCTGCAAAACTTCCAAGCCTTCCGCCATCCCGCGCCCGCGAAAACTCTCATGCGACGAACGGTTGGCCTTGTCGAAAGAAGCCTTGAAGACGTAATCGAGTCCGGCACGGCGCGCACTCGCGGCGCATTCGCGCGCCAGCATCAAAGCGTGCTCCGGGGATTCGACCACGCAAGGCCCCGCGATGATCGTCAAACGCCCGTCGCCAAACGTCGCGTTGCCGACCTGAAAAGATTCCACCTGTGCCTGAGTTGCCATAGCCGGATCAGTCTCTAAAACGGATTCAAAATCTTCTTTAACTTTTTGAAGGCTCCCCCGACCTTCGATCCCTTCTTGTTGTTGTTTCGATTATTGACCGGGCGACTCGCCGTGCGCCGGGATTTCGCGGCCTGCGCTTTTTTGTTCGCGGCTTCATCCGGCGTGGGCGAAGGCGCGGGCGTCGCTTCCGGCGAAGGCGTCGGCATCAACACGGCGTTGGCATTCTCGCCTGAACCCGACGCGCTGTTGCGCGTCCTGACGAACGCCGTGAGGCCGACCACCAGCACGAGCAAGGCCAGCGCAGAGGCCAACATCACGGGCGGCTGCTTGAGCCAGTAGAGCAACGTGCGCCTGTCGTGCAACAAAACCCTGACGCGCGTAAACGGGTGCGATGCGACGGTCGGCGCGGCGTTGATGGCAAGCGCGCCCGTGGCTGTCGCTGCGGCCACGTTGCCGGTTTGCAGCCTGTGTTTCTCCGCCGTGTCCGCGAGCATCGTCGTCTCGTTCGTTCTTACGCCCGCGCGTTTCCCGTTCGTGTCCGTCTCGCCGAGGACGTAACGCCCGGTCGGCTGTGCCCCGTCGCCGTTCTCAAATTCTTCCGCGCCCGGATAGCCAAGCGACGAGGTGGCGACTCCGGCGCGCGTGGCCGCCGCTTGGAGTTCAAGTCGAAACGCACCGGCATCGGGCGGGCGATTCGCAGGTTTTTTTTCGAGCGCGTGGAGCACGACGCGTTCGAGTTCGAGCGGGATGTGCGCGTTCAACTCGGTCGGGCGTTGCGGCGGTTTGGAAGAATGCTGCAAAGCGACGGCGAGCGGCGAAGGGCCTGTGAAGGGAGTCTTGCCCGTCAGCATCTCGTAGAGAATGATGCCGAGGCTGTACACGTCTGCGGCGGGCGTCAGGTGCGCGCCGTCGCATTGTTCGGGCGACATGTAGCGCGGCGTGCCGATCATTACGCCCGTCTGCGTGAGCGCGTGCTGCTCCGAGTCGTCAACCGTATCGGCGGCGAGTTTCGCAATGCCGAAGTCCAAGACCTTGACGACGGGCGGCGCGTTTTTCGGTTGGACGATGAAGATGTTGGCGGGCTTGAGGTCGCGATGGATGACGCCGCTTTCGTGCGCCGCCTCGACCGCCGCCGCCACCTGCAACATCAAAGCGACCGCGCGCCTACTCTCCATCGGCGACTCGAAGGCGAGCACCTCGCGCAGGTTTCGCCCTTCGAGCAACTCCATCACGATATAGACGAAGCCGTCGGAGGTGCGCCCGAAATCCGTCACCGTCACGGCGTTCGTGTGTTGGAGACGCCCTGCGGCGCGCGCCTCGCGCCGGAAGCGTTCCTGCGCCGCCTCGTCTTCCACAAAACGCGGGTGCAAAACTTTTACCGCCACGGGGCGATCAATCAACAGGTGCGTCGCGCGATAGACCGTGCCCATCCCGCCCTCGCCGAGTCGTTCGTCAAGACGATACTTTTCATCCAACACGTGCCCCGCGAGCGGATCGCGCATCAGAGACGGCACGGCAATCGTCGCATCGGCGCGCAAAGTCGCACCATCATCCGGGCACGTCTTCACGTCCGCCGCAAACAACCGACCGCATGTAGGACAATGAAGCATAATCTCTAGCGCCTAAAACAGTGACAAGTGACGGGTGACAAGTGACGAGTTAAAGCAGTAAATCGTGAATCGTCAATCGTAAATAGAAGAAAGCGGGTTTTATCTATTCACGATTCACGATTGACGATTCACGTCTCTTGCTTGTCACTTGTCACCCGTCACTTGCCACTGCTTTATTGTCCGGTTTCCGGGGCAAAAAGTACAGCAGGAAGATAGGAGGAAAGAAGGGATGAAGGCGGAGGGATGAGAGATGAATGAAAGCCGTGAATCGTGAATCGTCAATAGGAGAAAGCAGTTTCAAGTCTCTTAACGATTCACGATTCATGATTTACGTTTTTTTACTTGCCACTTGTCGCTCGTCGCTCGTCACTGTCTTTCAATCGTCTCCGGCGACGCCGACGCGCCCGGCGAGAGCGGCGGAACTCATCTCCGTATCGTGAGATTCGTCCACGGCCGTTTCGTTGCGGAGGCGGTTTTCGAGCGCGGCGCGGACGAAGGAGGTGAAGAGTGGGTGTGCCTGAAGCGGCTTCGATTTGTATTCGGGGTGAAACTGGCAGCCGAGAAACCACGGGTGCGCCTCGCGCGGCAGTTCCACCATCTCGACGAAACGACCGTCGGGCGATTCGCCGCTGAAGACGAGTCCGGCGCGCTCCAACGTCTCGCGAAATTCGGGATTGAATTCGTAGCGATGGCGATGCCGCTCGCCGATCTCCGGCTCGCCGCTGTAAACCTCGCGCGCCAGACTTTCAGCGGCGAGGCGACATTGCCATGAACCGAGCCGCATCGTCCCGCCCAACTCCTCGACGCCGACGAGGTCGCGCAGTTTGAAGATGACCGGGTAGGGCGTCGCCGGGTCGAACTCGGTCGAGTCGGCGTTCGTCAGCCCGCACATCGCGCGCGCGTATTCGATGACGGCGGTTTGCATGCCGAGGCAGATGCCGAAGAACGGCGTGCGGCTGCGGCGCGCGTAAGAGATCGCGCGGATCATGCCGGAGACGCCGCGCGGCCCGAAGCCGCCGGGCACGAGTATGGCGTCGAAGTCGCGCAGGCGTTCCTCGAAGTTCTCCCCCATCAACTTCTCCGACTCAACCCACTGCACGTTGACGCGCACGTTGTTGGCGACGCCGCCGTGCGTCAGCGCCTCGCGCAGAGACTTGTAGGAATCCTCCAACTCGACGTACTTGCCGACGATCCCGATGGTAACTTCGCCCGCCGCAGGCTCGCGAATGGTGGCGACGAGCGCGCGCCAGTGCGAGAGGTCTGTGTTGGCGGCGCGTTGGCCGAGGCCGAGCGAATCGACAATCAGTTCGTCGAGTCCCTGTTCGTGGAAAGCGAGCGGCACGTCGTAGATCGTGTCAACGTCTTGCGCGCTGATCACGGCGCGCTCGCGGACGTTACAGAAAAGCGCGATCTTGGAGCGCAGGTCGCGCGAGAGATTGCGGTCGGAGCGGCAGAGCAGGATGTCTGCGGCGATGCCGATCTCGCGCAGTTCGCGCACGGAATGTTGCGTGGGCTTGGTTTTGAGTTCGCCCGCGGCGGCGATGTAGGGGACGAGCGTGAGGTGTACGAAGATCGCGCCGCGCTGGCCGTCTCTCATCTCTTCGTTGCCCATCTGGCGGATGGCTTCGAGGAACGGCAGACTCTCGATGTCGCCGACCGTGCCGCCGATCTCTACGATGACGACATCTGCGCCGTCCTGTTCGGCGACCGTGTGCACGGCTTTTTTGATCTCGTCCGTGATGTGCGGGATCACTTGAATGGTCTTGCCGAGATAATCGCCGCGCCGCTCTTTTTCGATGACGGAGAGATAGATGCGCCCCGTCGTCCAGTTGTTGGCGCGCGTGAGCCTTGCGTGCGTGAAGCGTTCGTAGTGGCCGAGGTCGAGGTCTGTCTCCGCGCCGTCGTCCGTGACGAAGACTTCGCCGTGCTGGAAGGGCGACATCGTGCCGGGGTCAACGTTGATGTACGGGTCGAGCTTCATCAGCGTGACCGTCAGGCCGCGCGCTTCGAGCAGGCACCCGATGGACGATGCCGCCAGCCCTTTGCCCAGACTCGAAACCACGCCGCCCGTAACGAAAATATATTTAGGCATCTCTCTCCTTGATGTCGGGTGAACTTAATTTTCCGGG
>DASYMM010000263.1:0-16362 GCA_036009085.1 Pyrinomonadaceae bacterium
GGGGCGGCCTTCGAGAAGGTGACGGCTTCGCTCAGAGCGCGAACAGTTCTGCTACAGGGAACTGAAACCCCGGGACGACCTCGCCGCCATCGAGCAAGTCTTTCTCTGTCAGCGTAACAATGTCGGTCAGGGAACGGTAAACCGTCACGACGCGCAGTTTGGGACTTACGACCCAGACCAATCTCGTGCCCGCGTCTAACCACTCCTGAACTTTCTCTTCTACCTCGCCTACCCTGTCACCGGGACTGTTCACTTCAACCGCAAGGTCAGGCGCGCCCGGCCAGAAGCCCTCCGTTTCACCGATCTCTTCAACGCGCTCCCGCCGGATGAATGAAACATCCGGGGCGCGCACCGTGTCGGGATTTGACTTGAGTTTAAATCCGGTCTCAGCCGCGTAAGCCGCACCGAGATTATGATCGGCAATGAATTTACCCAAAGGAATCGCAAGACGCATAACGATCCTGCCATGATTATGTCCGGCTGGCGACATACGCCTCAACTCTCCTTCCACGAGTTCATAGCGGAAACCGTCGTCCGGCATCGCCAGCAGTTCTTCCGCCGTCGTCAACTGAGTAGTCGTGCTCATGGCCTCGTTCTCATTCGATTACAAATACTCTTCTACCTTCTCGACGATCTCGCGTATCTGGAAGGGGCGGCCTTTGACCTTGGAGAAGGTGACGGCGTCAACGAGATACTTGGCGCGGATCATGGTGGCGAGTTGGCCGAGGTTCATCTCGGGGATGATGACGCGCTCGAAGGAGCGGAGCACGTCGCCGAGGTTTTTCGGGAAGGGATTCAGGTAACGCAGGTGCGCGCTCGACACCGAGCGGCCTTCGCGCTGCATGCGTTCGACCGCCGAAGTGATCGAGCCGTAGGTCGAACCCCAACCGAGCACCAGCACCTTGCCCGTCCGTTCGCCGAACACTTCGATGTCCGGGATGTCTTGAGCGACGCGGTCAACTTTCTCCTGCCGGAGTCGCACCATGAATTGATGGTTCTCCGGGTCGTAGTTGACGTTGCCCGTGAGATGTTCCTTCTCGATGCCGCCGACGCGATGTTCGAGGCCGGGCGTGCCGGGGATGGCGAAGGGGCGCGAGAGCGTCCGTTCGTCGCGCGCGTAAGGGAGAAAGTTTGCCGGGTCGTCCGCAAACTTCACTTCGATCTTCGGCAGGTCGGAGATTTGCGGCAAAGCCCATGGCTCCGCGCCGTTGGCGAGATAGCCGTCGGAGAGATAGAACACGGGCGTCATGTACTTCAAGGCGAGGCGCACGCTTTCGACCGCCATGTGGAAACAATCGGCGGGAGTCGAGGGCGCGACGACCACTGCGGGGCATTCGCCGTTGCGTCCCCAGACGGCTTGAAAGAGGTCTGCCTGCTCGGTCTTCGTCGGCAAGCCGGTCGAAGGGCCGCCGCGCTGCACGTTGATGATGACGAGCGGGAGTTCGGTCATCACGGCGAGGCCGATGGCCTCCTGTTTGAGCGCGACGCCGGGGCCGGACGTGCCCGTCAAACCGATGTGCCCCGTGAACGACGCGCCGATGGCCGCGCAAACCGCCGCGATCTCGTCTTCGGCCTGAAACGTCTTGACGCCGAAATTTTTATGGCGCGCGAGTTCGTGCAGGATGTCGGAGGCGGGCGTGATCGGGTATGAGCCGTAGAAGAGCGGGCGACCGGAAAGCTCGGAGGCGGCGACGAAGCCGATGGCCGTCGCTTCGTTGCCGGTGATCTTGCGATACTTGCCCGGCGCAATCGCGGCCTTCTTGACGCTGTAGTGCGTGGTGAAAACTTCGGTCGTGTCGGCGAAGTTGTAGCCCGTGCGCAGGGCGACGACGTTGGCGCGCGCCACTTCGGGCAGTTTGCTGAACTTCGCTTCGATCCACTGTAGCGTCGGCTCCATCGGGCGGTCGTAGAGCCAGTAGAGGACGCCGAGCGCGAAGAAATTCTTGCAGCGATCCATCTCCTTGCGCGTCAGTTTCACCCCCGCTTCCTGCAACGCGCGAAGGTTCAGAGTCGTGATCGGGAGACGATGCACGCGGTAGCCCTTGAGCGTTTCGTCTTCGAGCGGACTCACGGCGTAGGCCGCCTTCTTCAAGTTCTCTTTGTTGAACTCGTCCGTGTTGACGATGATCGTACCGCCCTCTTCGAGGTCGAACAAATTGACCTTGAGCGCGGCGGGATTCATCGCGACGAGCACGTTCGGCTGGTCGCCGGGCGTGCGTATGTCTTGCGAGGAGAAGTTCAACTGGAAGCCGGAGACGCCGGGCAAACTTCCGGCGGGCGCGCGAATCTCCGCGGGGAAATCGGGCAGGGTCGAGATGTCGTTGCCGAGGACGGCGGAGGTGTTCGTAAACTGCGTGCCCGTGAGTTGCATGCCGTCGCCGGAGTCTCCGGCGAAGCGGATGGTGACGGTTTCAACTTCCTCGAAATGCTTTTCGGCGGTCGGTGCTGCGTCGGCTGGCGGATCAATGACAGTGCTCATAATGTCTTAATGAATCCTTATTGTGTTTAGGAAGATAACGAAGCGCCAATTTTCAGGTAGGAACACTTCGGTTCATCTGGCTCACGCGCATTGTAACATAGCCACGCGCGCCCGACTCAAGCGACCCCGCAGCCGAGTAGAGTCGAAGTGTCAGTTGTGCCTTCTTAGAGCAGCTCACAAAACTTAATCAGGCAAAGCCGTGAACCACGAAACCACACGAAACAGCACGAACTCCGATTCGTGTTATTTCGCGTGGTTTCGTGGTTACTGGTTTGGTTAGTCGCTCTAAGTGGTGGCGGGCGATGGGCGCGTCGTGCCGGTGGACGAACTGCCCGCGCCGGTTGTGGCGGAGGTTGATGAGCCGTCAGACGACTTGGAGGCGTCGGGCTTCGAGGCCGACGAGCTTGATCCGCCCGTGGCGGTCGCAGACGTTGCGGAAGAGGAAGCGGCGGCGGAGGGGCGCGCTTCTTCCTTCGCCTGCGCGTCTTTGATCTGTTGCATGCGGCAACTGCCTTCAAAGACCGCGCCGTTTTCGATGACGAGCGCGGGCGTCTGGATGTCGCCCGTCACTTTCGCGACGCGACCGAGTTCGATCCGTTTCGTGGCCGTGACGTTGCCGACAACCGTGCCGTAAATTTGCGCGATGGAGACTTCCACATCGGCGTCAACCTGCCCGCCCGTGGAGACGATGAGCGTGCCGTCCTGCGAACTGACGCGGCCTGAGAGATGACCGTCAACGCGAAGCATGCCCTTGAAGTTCGCTTCGCCCGTGAGGGTCGTGCCGTTGCCGACGAATCCGCTGAGTGTGCCTTCTTTGATGTCGCGCGCCAGCGATTCGCTTTCGCTGACGGCGCGCGAGGTGGTTGGGTTGGTTTCGCTCATGTTACGTGCTCCGGTTGAAGAGGGCTGGTCAGAGGTTGAACGACTCCCCGGCAGCGTCGTGTCTGCGTTGGCGGCACTCGTGCTCGTGCCGTAGCCGGAAGTCGTCGGTTGTTGGGATTGGTGCTGCTGCTGCTGTTGCTGCTGCTGCTCGTTGGCGTGCTCGCCCGGTTGGTCTTTATTTCTTCCCGGTCTAAACATCTTGTCTCCCTCCGTTATCTCTTAGGGTTAATGCGCTCTTGATTGGAATGGAAATGGAAAACAGGTAGTAGGCTCTTCACTAGCGCGCCGGAAAAACTTCCGCGACTCTACTTGTCCGTGATGATAACGGGGCAAGTCACAAGTGACAAGTGACAAGTGACGAGAAAAAGCTGTGAATCGTAAATAGAATCAAACGGCATTAGTCTGTTTACGATTCACGATTCGCGTCTTTTAGATTAGACTGCGAGGCAATCCGAACGAGCAAAACAGCGAAGCAATCTTGACAGACAGGAGCAGACTCATGCCGAACGAGATGATCGAATTCAACAGCAACGGCGGCAAGGCGCAAGGCTATCTGGCTTTGCCGGAATCGGGCGAGCGGGGCGCAGGCGTCATCGTCATACAGGAATGGTGGGGACTCGTGCCGCATATCAAGCGTGTCGCCGAACGCTTTGCCGCCGCAGGCTTCGTCGCGCTCGCGCCCGATCTCTACCACGGTGAATCAACCACCTCGCCCGACGAAGCGGGCAAGATGATGATGGCGCTCAACATTGAGCAGACGGAAAAAGAGCTGCGCGGCGCGATAAACTACCTGCTCGCGCACGAGCGCGTTGCAGGCGACACAGTCGGCACGGTCGGTTTCTGCATGGGCGGCGCGCTCTCGCTCTACGCCGCCTCGAAGAACGAACAGGTTGGCGCGTGCGTCGTCTTCTACGGCGTACACCCGAAGGTCAAACCCGACCTCGAAAACTTACGCGCGCCCCTGCTCGGCTTCTACGCCGAACGCGACAACTTCGCCACGCCCGCGCTCGCGCGCGAACTCGAAGCGAAACTGAAATCGCTCGGCAAGCCGGCGGAGATACACATCTACTCGGACGCAGATCACGCCTTCTTCAACGACGACCGCCCGGAAGTCTTCAACCCTGCGGCTGCCGCCGACACCTGGCAACGCACCGTGCGTTTCTTCCACGAACATCTGGACGCGCAGCAGGCATAGTCGAACGAAGCTAGGAAGCGGCGGCTCGATTCCGCTCTGTCCATAAACAAAAAGGGCAAACCCGGCGTTAGAGTTTGCCCTTTCCGTCTATGTTGACTCGGTTCGTGTCCGTCTCAGCTCGCGGCAGTGTCCACTCGTTTTGCCGCTTGCCCTCCAACCCTTACTCCGAAGGAGAACGAAAGTGCCGGACTCCCCCAAGTCCGACACTTTCGATTTCTTATTCCATTGAAGGAATGTTCGTTGGAAGAGACTATAGACTGCCGCGCGCCCTACGAGGTTGCAGCCACGTTGAAAGTTTATTGCGATGCCGTTGCGCCGCTCGCCGCTCGCATCTGGCGACGGTTGCATCCGTGCCGCTGATCGAATAAAACTTGTTGTGCCAGCGCGGGCGCGTTTGCCTAACGATAAAATGAGCATCAAACTTATCCTGCTGTTGATCTTCGTCGGCCTCTTCTGCTACATCCTCGGCAGATTGTCGGGCGGTCGGCACAGAGACGGCGGGCAGATGCTCCAAACGTCCGCGCCACGCACGCTCGACGCCGCGCGCGCCACACACGGAAACACGCTCGACGCAGACTCTCTGGCAGAGATCAAAAGATTGCTCGGAGAGCGGCAGTTGATCTCGGCGATCAAGATTTATCGTCAACAGACGAACTGTAGCCTGCGTGAAGCGAAGGACGCGGTTGAGGCCATCGCGAAGACTTTATAGGCCGGACGAACTATTTATAGGCGCACGCTTGAAGGGCGCGCGTTTTGAAATTGACATGTTTATCGAAAGCAAAATTAAGACGAAGCTGCTGCGGCAGATGGGCGAAGCGATCAAAGACTTCTCGATGATCGCAGACGGCGACCGCGTGATGGTCTGCCTCTCCGGCGGCAAAGACAGCTACACCTTGCTCGACCTGCTGCTCGACGTGCGCGAGCGTGCGCCCGTCCATTTCGACCTGCTCGCCGTAAATTTAGATCAAAAGCAGCCGAACTTTCCGGCGGACGTTTTGCCCGCCTATCTCTCAGAGCGTGGCGTGCCTTTTCGCATCGTCGAACGCGACACCTACTCCATCGTCAAGCGGCTCGTGCCGGAAGGCAAGACTTACTGTTCGGTCTGCTCGCGTCTGCGGCGCGGCATCATCTATTCCATCGCGCAGGAAGAAGGCTGCACCAAGATCGCGCTCGGTCACCACTCCGGCGATATCATCACGACCTTTCTCCTAAACCTCTTCTTCGTCGGCCAACTCAAAGCGATGCCGCCCGCCCTGCGTTCAAACGACGGGCTGAACACGGTTATCCGCCCGCTCGCCTACTGCCGCGAGGCGGACATCGCGGAGTATGCCGCGCTCAAACAGTTTCCGATCATCCCCTGCGACTTGTGCGGCTCGCAGTCGAACTTGAAGCGTGCGCGCATCAACCGGCTCGTCACAGAGTTGGAACGCGAGATTCCGAACATACGCAGCTCGATGCTGACCGCGCTCGGCAACGCCATCCCCTCACACCTGCTCGACCCGAAACTCTTCGACTTCGGCAAACTCGCGCCCGTCTCCCCCGCCGCCCTCGAAGCCGAACTCGACGCCGCCATCGGCCACGCCGACCCCGAAGGCGAGATGCTCACGCCCGCGCTCGTTTCGATCAGTTGAGGTTTTAAAACCTTCACCACCGCAGACACAGAGGACACGGAGGGGGCACAGAGAGTTTGAATCTTCTCTGTGCCCCCTCTGTGCTCTTTGTGTCTCTGTGGTGATTGCTACTCTTTTATCCTTCCGCTGCGCGCTCGACGGCTTTCAGGACTTGGCGGCGGTAGCGGTGCGTGACGGGGCGGCGGCGTCCGATGCCGATGGCGTGGCGCGAGATGATCAAAGTCGGCGGGAGTTGCCGCCGCTTAAATTCGTTAGCGGGCGCTTCGACGCGGTTCAGCACGTCGAAGACAAGTTGCTGGTCGTGCCCTGCGGCGATGATCTCTTCGGGCGTGGCTTTGAGTTCAAAGTAGAGTTTGAGAATGGGGTCGAGTTTATCGTAAGGCGGGAGCGATTGATCGTCGAACTGTCCGGGCGCGAGTTCGGCGGAGGGGCGTTTTTCGATGATCGCGCGCGGGATGATTTCGCGCTCGCGGTTGATGTAACGCGCGAGCGACCACACTTCTGTCTTGAGCACGTCGCCGAGGACGGCGAGGCCGCCGTTCGTGTCGCCGTAGAGCGTGCAGTAGCCGAGCGCGAGTTCCGATTTGTTGCCCGTCGAGAGCAGCAGACGCCCTTCGGCGTTCGAGATCGCCATCAGGATGTTGCCGCGCAGGCGCGATTGCGTGTTCTGCCGCGCGAGTTCTTCCTGACCTGTGCCGGGGTTCTCCAAGTTCAACTCTTTGACGAGCACTTCGTAGGCCGCGCTGATCGGGTGTTCAATCGTCGGCATTCCCAAAGTTTCGCCGAGCGCGACGGAATCGTCCACGCTCCCGCGCGACGAAAACGGTGAAGGCATCATCACCGACAAGACGTTCTCCGCGCCCAACGCTTCGCACGCGAGCGCGGCGACGAGCGCGGAATCAATGCCGCCCGACAGACCGAGCACGGCGCGCTCGAAGCGGTTCTTGCGCGCATAGTCGCGTATGCCGAGCACGAGCGCGTCGTGCACGGTTTGAATATCGTCGCCCGGCAGGCAAAAGGTGTCGCACTCGTCGCAAGCGAGATCAACCGAGCCGTAAAACTCTTTGAAGGGCGGCGCCTGCAAGATGATCTGTCCCTTTTGATCTGTGACGATGCTCGCGCCGTCGAAGATCACGCCGTCGTTTGCGCCGACGAGGTTGACGAAAACAATCGGCACGCCCGCCGCTTTCGCGCGATGCGAGACCATCTTGCAACGCTCGCCCATCTTGCTCTTATTGAACGGCGACGCGTTGATCGAGACGATCATTTCCGCGCCGAGCGCGATCAAGTCGTCGGTCGGGTCGTTCGCGTAGAGACGTTCGCGCCAGTAGGTCTTATCGTTCCACATGTCCTCGCAGACGGCGACGCCGACGCGCACGCCTTTAATGTCGAAGAGCCTACGCTCCTTCGCCGGCTCGAAGTAGCGCGGGTCGTCGAACACGTCGTATTCGGGAAGCAGGGTCTTGTCGGCGAAGCCCAGAAGTTTACCGTCGGAGATAACAGCCGCCGAGTTGTAGAGGCGTCGGCCTGCCGTTAAGCCCGTCGGGCGCACGGTGCCGACGATGACTGTCAGCCCCGCGCTCGCCGCGACTATTTGGTCGAGCGGTTCCAACGCGTGCGCGATCACGTCTCGATCCATAAACCAGTCGAAAGACATGTAACCCTGCAAGGCGACTTCGGGCAGCACCACCATGTCGCTCCCGTCCGCCCGCGCCCGCTCGATGGCGCGCAAGCATTGCGCCACGTTGCCCTCATAGTCGCCGTTCGTCGTGTTGATCTGTCCGATGGTGACGCGCATAATTTTCAACCTTCCGTCTCCGTTCGCTGACTCAAGCCGCCTCCACATAATCGGCCATGCTGGTCGGTTCCGGTACCGGCAGGCCATCCTCGCGCAAGCCACGCAGATGTAGCTCGACAGCTTCGCGCATCCGGCGTTTCACCTCTTCTACGGTTTTGCCGGTCGCGATACACCCCGGCATGTCGGGCAAGTACGCCGAATAATTGCGCTCTCCCTTTTCGATAATCATGGCATAACGCATCTTCATGGTCGCCTCCTCACTACTTCTTCACGCCCGCTTGCGTCAGAATACTTTTTAAAGTCTTCGGATGAACATCGTCGTTCAGATGCCCAGCCACTGTCACGCGACCCAATTTCGTCGGATGCTTATATTGACGATGACTGCCCTGCGTAACGACATGATACCAGCCATCTTTCTCTACCAGTTTGATCACGTCGCGCACTTTCATTGAATGTTTGCCAAAACGCAATTCTCATTCGTCGTGTTGATCTGTCCGATGGTGACGCGCATTCTGTTTTGATCCTTATGTAAGCTCGGTTGTGAGAGATTGTAAGGCACGCGGCCTCGCAAGTGAAGACGGCGGATCGGCGTCGGGCTTGAGTTTTCGTGAAGCCTTCACATACTATCTGCGCTACCTCGTCGTTCAAGTTTGTTCCGGTGAAATCATACCAACTACAGCAAAGGAATTTCCCCCGTCCTATGAAAAAAGTTGCGATCTCCATCGCTGCCTGCCTCACGCTCGTCTGCTTCATTTTCGCCGCTTCGCCGAAAGCTTCCGCGCAACAACTCGCCACCGCAACCCTCGGCGGGCGCGTCACCGATCCGGCCGGGGCGGTCATCCCCGGCGCGCAAGTCACCGTCACGCAGAAGGCGACGAATTTTCAGCGCACGACGACGACGAACGACGAAGGCGTTTACGTGCTGACGAATCTGCCTCCCGGCGAGTACGATTTGAAGATTCAGGCAAACACCTTCAACGTGCAAGTTTCGCAATCTCCCGTCTCGCTTCAAGTCGGCCAGAACGTGAATCTCGACGCGACGCTCGACGCAGGTTTAGCGGAAGTCGTAGACAGCGTCGGCTATGTCCCTCTCGTTGATACGAATTCGTCGAAGGTTGACGGCGTGATCGCATCGCGCGAGATCGAAGGGCTGCCGCTCAACGGGCGCAACTTCCTCGAACTCGCCCTGCTCGTCCCCGGCAACGCGCCCGCGCCGAACTTCGACCCGACGAAGACCAACACCGTCCTCATCTCTTCCGCCGGCCAACTCGGTCGCGGCTCGAACGTCACGATTGACGGCAGCGACAACAACGACGATGTCGTGGGCGGCGCGCTCATCAACATCAGCGAAGACTCCGTGCAGGAGTTTCAAATCGCCACCAACCGCTTCTCCGCCGAACTTGGCCGCTCCGCCTCGTCCGTCATTAACGTCGTGACGAAACAGGGGACGAACGAACTCCACGGCTCGGCTTCCGTCTTCTGGCGCGACCGACGCTTTCAAGGTCTGCCCCCGACCTTCGACCGCCGTGGCGCGGAGCCGCCCTTCGACCGCGAGCAGTATTCGTTTACGCTCGGCGGCCCCGTCGTTAAAAATAAGGCTTGGTTCTTCGGCGCGTTCGAGTATCGCAATCAGGACGGCGCGGTGCTCGTGGGCGAGCGCGACACGGCGACGCGCACCATCCGGCGCGGCTTCGCCGGCGCGCCCTTAAACGATCTGCTCGCATCGGGGCGTCTCGACGTGTCGCCGAACGGCGTTGACCGTCTTAACTTTCGTTACTCCATCGAACGCGCCGACGACGTGACGGCGAGCACGCTCGTACGCGAAATCGGCTCGGCCTCGCAGCGACAGGCCGCGCGCAACAACTATCAGGCTTTCACGGCCAACTGGGTGCGCGCGCTTTCGCCCCGCGCCGTCAACGACTTCCGTTTCAGCGTCAACAATTTCTTCAACCGCACCGCGCCGCTCAGCGTCGCGCCGCAGTTCACCTTCCCCAGTTTGCAGGACGGCGCATCGTTCCGCGTGCCGCAGGCCACACGGCAGAACCGCTTGCAGGCGAGCGACAACTTCGCCTACGTCGCGGGCAAACACACCTTTCACTTCGGCGGCGACGTGCAGCGCGTGGATGCGGATTTCGACCTCGGCGTCTTCCAACAGGGACGCATCGAGTTTGTCGAAGACTTCCCCACGTTCGATCACAACGGCGACGGTCGGGTTGATGATAACGATCTGCTGTTCGCCGTCACGCTCCGCAGCGGCGTGCCCGAACGCGCGCTCGTCATCCCCGATGCGGACAACTATCACTTCGCCGTCTTCGCGCAGGACGACTGGCGCGTCTCGCCGCGCTTCACGCTCAACCTCGGACTGCGCTACGAACTCGACACGGACGTAAAAAACGTCAGCCGCACCGCCGAGCTCAACCCGCTCATCCTGCCGTTCCTTCAAGGCCAGCGCGGGCGCGACCTGAACAACTTCGCGCCGCGCGTCGGCTTCAACTTCGCTTCTAAGGACGGCAGACGCAGCCTCCACGGCGGCTACGGCATCTACTACGACCGCGTCGTCCTGCAAATTCAATCGCTCGAACGCGGCCTCGACGGTCGCGCGTTGCCCGTCGAGGTGCGCGCCGGAAACGTCTTCTTCCTCGATCCTGAGACGGGACAGTTTCCGCCGTTCGCGCCTTCGTTCTCGAACCCCTTCACAGGCTTCATCCTGCCCGGCGCGGGCGCGTCCGGCATCAACATCATCGACAACGGCTTGCAAAACCCTTCGGTGCAGCAGATGAATCTGGGCGTCCAACAGGAGTTCGCGCGCGACTTCGTCTTGAAGGCCGACTACGTCCACAACTTCGGCACGCACTTCCTCATCGGGCGCACCATCGGCGAGGTCTTCAACCCCGTGGTCGGCGGCGCAGACCGCGTCGTCAACCTCGAATCGAGCGCGAAGTTCAAATACGACGCCCTGCTTTTGAGTTTGGAGAAGCGTTACTCCAAGCGTTATCTCTTCCGCGCGTCTTACACCCTGTCGAAGGCTTTCAACTACGCGAACGACGATCAGATTCCCTTCTCGAACGGCCCCATCGATCCGGCAAATTTGCAACTCGAATACGGCCCCACGCCGAACGACCAGCGACACCGCTTCACCTTCGCGGGCACCTTCGACCTGCCTTACGACTTCCGCCTCGCGCCCATCCTGACGCTCGCCTCCGCCGTGCCGCTCGACATCCTCCTGCCCGACGCGAGCACGCGCATCCCGCAGTTGCAACGCAACGCGGGCGGCCGCCTGTTCCATAACGGCGCGGAGTTGAACGCGTTTCTTAACGACCTGAACGCGGCGGGCGGCGTGAACGGCCAACCCTTGCCGCTCGCGCCTGCGGACGCGCGCTTCGGCGACAACTTCAGTTCGCTCGACCTGCGCGCCTCGCGCCTCTTTCGCTTCGGCGAACGCGTCAGCCTTGAGCCAATCGTCGAAGTCTTCAACCTCTTCAACGTGACGAACGTGCTCGGCGTCTCGAACGTCAACTATTCCGGCTACGGCAACGTGCTCGGCTCGCAAAACTTCGGTCGCCCCGTCACCACCGCAGGCGGCGTCTTCGGCTCCGGCGGCCCCCGCGCCTTCCAGTTCGCCGCGCGCTTCAAATTCTAAGAAGCTGTTTGACACCGTATCAAAGCCCCAAAGGGGCGCGATGCGATAGCCTGTGGCAACGCCACAGGAATTTAGTCGCCATCACCGGAAAGCCCTGAAAGGGCGAAATAATCTATCTCGCCCTTTCAGGGCTTCGCCTGACAATTACGACGCGGTTCCTGTGGCGTTGCCACAGGCTATTGCATGTCGCCCCTTCGGGGCTTTCTTAAACAGTTTTCAACGACGCTGCCGACGGAGCAACTTTATTCAAAAGACGACGCACACGGACGACAAGCTCACACGCCAACTCGGACTGCGGACGGCGGCCGCGCTCGTCGTCGGCGAGGTGATCGCCGTCGGCATCTTCCTCACGCCCGCAGGGATGACGCGCTCGCTCGGCTCGCCTCTGTGGCTGCTCGTCGTGTGGCTCCTGATGGGCGCGATGGCTCTGTGCGGCGCGCTCTGCTACGGCGAACTCGCCGCGCGCTACCCGGAAGCGGGTGGCGGCTACGTCTACCTGCGCGAGGGCTACGGCGCGCCCGTCGCCTTCCTCTACGGCTGGATGGCTCTGCTCGTCTTAGACCCCGGACTCACCGCCGCCTTCGCCGTCGGCCTCGCGAGCTACGCCGGTTACATCGTGCCGCTCACGCCTCTGGCCGCGAAACTCGTGGGCGTCGGCGTCATCTTCCTGATCGCCGCGCTGAACGTCGCAGGCGTCCGCGTCGGCGGCGCGGTCATGCAGACGCTCGCCGTCTTGAAACTCGGACTGCTCGCGCTCATCGCCGTCTGGGGCTTCGCGGGGGGCTTGGGCGACTGGTCGAACTTCACGCCGTTCGTCGCGCAACGCGCGGGGAGCGAACCGCTCGTCGCCGCCCTCGCGGGCGGACTCGTCGGCGCGTTCTTCGCCTTCGGCGGCTGGTGGGACGTGAGCAAGATCGCGGGCGAAGTGCGCGACCCCGCGCGCACACTGCCGCGCGCACTCGCCATCGGCGTCTCGGTCGTCACCTTCGTTTACATTTTAACGAGCGCGGTCTTCATGTACCTCGTGCCGTTCGAGCGCGTCACGTCGGGCGAGACGTTCGCGGCGCAGGCGGGCGAAGTTTTGTTCGGGCGCGCGGGCGGGCAAATCTTTTCCGGCATCGTCGTCGTCTCCGTGCTCGGCAGCCTCGCCGCCTTTATGATGTCCGCCCCGCGCGTCTATTACGCGATGGCGCGCGACCGCTTGTTCTTTCAATCCATCGCGCGCATCCACCCGCGCTACGGCACGCCCGCACGCGCCGTCGTCTTGCAGGCCGCGCTCGCGTCGCTCCTCGTCGCCGTCGGCACGTTCGAGCAGATCATCGCCTACTTCTTCTTCGTCACCATCGTCTTCATCGCGCTAACCGTCGCCGCCGTCTTTTTTATCAGACGACGCGACGCACGACGCACCGGCAGCGACGCAACAAGCGCAGCGGCGACGACAACGACCTATCGCGTGACGGGCTACCCTCTCACGCCGCTCGTCTTCCTCGTGCTCGTCTCCGTGCTGCTCGTGCTGATCGCTGCGAACAATCCGCGTCAAGCGTTTCTCGGCGTCTTCGTCGTCGCGCTCGGCTGGCCGGTCTATCGTTTGATTTTTCGGAAGTAAGTTTTTAGGATTTCGTGAGAGAGGAAACTTTTTATGACTTGGATTAAAACCGTGCCGATGGACGAGGCCGACGAGAAACTGCGCCGCGCGATGGAAGCGCAGCGCGAGTTATACCCGATTGAATACGCCGAGCCGGTGCACCCGACCGCCGACGGCGAATCTTCCGGCATCGTCGCCTCGCACAGCCTGATCCCGGATGCCCTCTATCACGCCTTCGCCACCTTCGGCGTTCTCATGTCGCCGGAGTTGCCGCTCACGCGGCGCGAGCACGAGATGATCACGACGGTCGTGTCCGTCACGAACCGCTGCCATTATTGAATCGAGTCTCACGCAGAGTTTCTGCGTCGGATCACTTTAGACGAAGAGTTCGTGCGGGCGTTGGAGCAGGACTTCCGCACTGCGCCGACCGTCACGCCGCGCGAGCGCGTCATGCTCGAATACGTCGAGCAACTGACGAAGGACGCGACTCGCATCACGCCCGAACACCACGCGAAGCTTGCCGCCGCAGGCTACGACGACCGCGCGCGCCTGCAAATCACGCTCATCGCCTCATGGTTCAACTACATCAACCGCGTCGCCGACGCGCTCGGCGTCGGACGGGAGGAAGATAAGGGATGAGGGCGGAGGGATGAGGGATGAATCAGAAAACATCACTCAAGCGAGCGAGTTATAAAGTTGGAATTCGAGTTGGAATTCGAGTTTGCGGAATGTAATAAACATTCGAGGTGCGACGAAGGAAGCATCGTGGAAAGCACGCAACCGGCGCGTCCGGTTGAAAGAGTTCTTATGCGTCGCTTCGCAAACGGGATTTCCAACTGTCACGTGGCCTAGACGTGTTGATCCAGCAGAATCGTGTTTCCATCCGGATCGGCAATCATAAAGCTGGCCGGGCCGGTAGAGCTTTCGTCTGCTTCTGTAATCATGTTGACGCCGCGCTCTCTGAATTGGCGTTGCAACTCTCGCACATCCGTAAATTCTCCCAGAGGCTGGGCATCCTGACTCCAACCCGGGTTGAAGGTGAGAATGTTCTGATCGAACATGCCTTGAAACAGCCCGATGGCGTGGTCGCCATTCTTCAAGATCAACCAATTCTGCGATTGATCTCCTGCGAAAACCGTAAAACCAAGCTTTTCGTAAAACAGCTTCGACGCCTCAATATCTTTAACCGCCAAGCTCACAGAGAAAGCTCCCAGTTGCATAATTGCCTCCTGCGTGGTGTTCCTGATGTATAACGCCTCAATCTGAGGAACGCCTTATATCACAACCGCGTCTCCGCTGCAAGACATTGTTTCACGGGTGCAACAACAGGTAAGAAGCATATCGCTCGCCGGACTTTTAGAAATGAAGGCTTCTCTTTTATAGCTACGCCTTCATTTCTTCCCGTGTCCGCCGCCGCCCGGCGTCTCGATGCGGACGCGGTCGCCCGCCTTTAGTTTGTGAGAACCTTTTGAATTGATGCGGCGCGTGCGTTCGTCGCGGCTGTTGATCGAGTCGCGTCCGGCGCGTCCATGTGCGCCGCCCGCGAGACCGTAAGGCGCGCGGCGTCGCCGGTCTGCGAGCAGAGCCATGTGCGCGTCAACGAGCGTCTCGATCTCGCGCACGACGCCGTCGCCGCCGCGTTGCGTTCCACGCCCGCCGGAATTTTTGCGTATCGCATAACGGCGCACGCGCAGAGGGTAAGCGTATTCGAGCGCCTCGACCGGCGTGTTGAGGCTGTTCGTCATGTGCGTGTGCACCGCGCTCATCCCGTCGTGGGCGGGACGCGCGCCCATGCCGCCCGCGATGGTCTCGTAGTAAGCGAACTCGCGCCCCGTCCGCTCGTCCACGCCGCCGATGGTTAAGTTGTTCATCGTGCCCTGGCTCGCCGCGGGGATTTGTTCGGGCAAGGCTTGCGCGAGAGCTTTGAACAAAACGTCGACGATGCGTTGCGAGGTTTCGACGTTGCCGCCCGCGACGGGTGCGGGCGCGAGCGCGTTGACGATGGTGCCGGGCGGCGCGACGACTTCAACCGGCTCCATCAGCCCCGCGCTCGCGGGGACTTCATCCGCGCCGAGCAGGCAGCGAAAAACATATGCCACCGCCGACACCGTGATCGCTTCGACCGCGTTGACAGGCCCCGCCACCTGCGGCGCGCTGCCCGCAAAGTCCACGCGCGCACGCGCGCCTTTGATCTCCACGCGCACGCGCAACCAGCACGGCTCGTCGCTTGTGCCGTCGTCGTCGAGCGCGTCTTCCGCCGCGTAAACTCCGTCGGGGATGGACGCGATACGCGCGCGCATCATTCGCGCCGAGTAGCTGTTGAGGTGCGCCGCGTAACTCGCCGCTTCGCCCGCGCCACGGCGCGCGACGATCTCTAAGAGACGCGTCGCGCCCGTCTTGAGCGAGCCAATTTGCGCCGCGAAATCCGCGCGCCGCTCGTCCGCCCCGCGCACGTTCGCCAGCAGCAACCGCAACACGTCTTGATTCATACGCCCGCCGCGCATCAGGTGGACGGGCGGGATGCGTAAGCCCTCGCCGTAAATGTCCGCCGCCATGCCCATCGAACCGGGCGACCCGCCGCCGATGTCCGCGTGATGCGCGCGATTCGCAACGTAAAACAGAGGGCGAGAGCTTGGAGTCTGGAGTCTGGAGTCTGGAGTCAAAGAGCGAGAGGCGCGCGCTTTCACATTTGGTGGATTTTGACTCTTGACTTCAGACTCCAGACTCCAGACTCCGGCGACGAGCGTGACATCCGGCAGGTGTGTGCCGCCCGCGAACGGGTCGTTTAAGGCGACCACATCGCCCGGCTCAATGCGTGTCGCACGAAGCGCGGCGGCGACGGCCATCGGCATCGAACCGAGATGCACGGGCATGTGGTCGCCCTGCGCGACGACGCGCCCCGATGCGTCGAAGACGGCGCAGGAATAGTCGCGCCGCTCCTTGATGTTCGGCGAGTGCGCCGTGCGCCTGAGCGCAACGCCCATCTCCTCCGCGACCGAAGTGTAGAGGGCGCGATAAATTTCCAGCGTCACCGGATCGTAAGTGTGCGTGCGTTTCATAGTTCGATGATGAGGTTGCCCCGTTCATCAATTCGCGCGGCGCGTGCGCTTGCGGGCACGAGCGTCGTCGAAGAATATTCCGTGACGATGCAG
>DASYMM010000264.1:0-2975 GCA_036009085.1 Pyrinomonadaceae bacterium
GCTCCTTTGTGTTCGCCGCGCTGCTGTGCTGCCTGTTCGCGCCCGCGCCCGCCGCCGCGCAGTCGAAGACGCATCCGAGCGATAAGTTCAGGCAATTGGAAGAAATCTTGCCGACGCCAAACGAGCAACGCGCGGCTTCGGGCGCGCCCGGTCGTTCCTACTGGCAACAACGCGCCGATTACAACATCAACGTCGAACTCGACGACGTGAATCAACGTATCATCGCCTCCGAGACCGTCACCTACTACAACCAATCGCCCGACCCTCTCGCCTATCTCTGGCTGCAACTCGACCAGAACATCTGGAAGCAGGATTCCGATTCGCGCCTGACCGGCACCGCGCCCAACCTTGAGCGCGTTCCCCTCGGCCAGATCGAAAACCTGCTCTACGCGCGCACGTTCGACGGCGGTTATCGCATTACGGCTGTGCGCGACGCGAAGGGCGCGCCGCTCCGGCACACCATCGTCAAGACGATGATGCGCGTCGATCTGCCGCAGCCGCTCGCCTCCGGCCAGTCCGTCACTTTTTCCGTGGATTGGAATTACAACATCAACGACCAGCGCAAGATCGGCGGGCGCACCGGCTACGAGTTCTTCCCGAAAGACGGCAACTACATCTACGAGATCGCCCAGTGGTTCCCGCGCATGGCCGCCTACAACGACGTGTCCGGCTGGCAGCACAAACAATTCTTAGGCGCGGGCGAGTTCACACTGGAGTTCGGCAACTACCGCGTCTCGATCACCACGCCCGACGATCACGTCGTCTCTTCGTCCGGCGTCCTGCAAAACCCGAACGCGGTTCTAAGTGCGGCGCAGCGTCAACGTCTCGAACAGGCGCGGACGGCGAAGCAGCCGATGTTCATCGTCACGCCCGCCGAAGCCTTAGCCAACGAGTCGCACAAGCCGGCGGGCAAAAAGACGTGGGTGTTCCACGCCGACAACGTGCGCGATTTCGCATTCGCCTCGTCGCGCAAGTTCATCTGGGACGCGCAGGGGCACAACGTCGAAGGCAATCGCGTGATGGCAATGTCGTTCTATCCGAAGGAAGGCGAACCGCTCTGGTCGAAGTATTCCACGCACTCGATCATCCACACCTTGAACGTCTATTCGCGCTACTCTTTCAACTACCCGTACCCGGTGGCGCAGTCCATCAACGGCCCCGTGGGCGGCATGGAATATCCGATGATCTGCTTCAACGGGCCGCGACCGCAGGAAGACGGCACATACTCTGCGGGCACGAAGTACGGTCTGATTTCAGTCGTCATACACGAAGTCGGCCACAACTATTTCCCGATGATCGTGAACTCGGACGAGCGGCAATGGACCTGGATGGACGAAGGGATCAACTCCTTCCTGCAATATCTGGCCGAACAGGAATGGGAAGAGAATTATCCTTCTTGGCGCGGCGAGCCGCAGAACATACGCGAGTACATGGCGAGCCTGAATCAGGTGCCGATCATGACGAACTCGGAATCGGTCTTGCAGTTCGGCAACAACGCTTACGGCAAACCCGCGACGGCCTTGAACGTCCTGCGCGAAACCGTCCTCGGGCGCGAACTCTTCGACTTCGCCTTCAAGCAATACTCGCAGCGTTGGAAATTCAAGCGACCGATGCCCGCCGATTTCTTCCGCACGATGGAAGACGCTTCGGGCGTTGACCTCGACTGGTTCTGGCGCGGCTGGTTTTACACGACCGATCACGTGGACATCTCGATTGAACGCGTGCGCTGGTTTACGCCGCTCACCTTGAACCCCGAACTCGACAAGGCCGCGCGCCTGAAAGAGCGCAGCGAAGAGCCGCAGACGCTCTCGCAGGAGCGCAACAAAAATCTGCCGAAACGCGTGGACGAGTTTCCGTCTCTCAGGGATTTTTACAACACCTACGACGAACTCGTCGTTACCGAACGCGACCGCGCGCAGTATCAGCAGTTCGTCCAATCGCTCAGCCCGCGCGAGCGCGAACTGCTCCAAACCGGCCTCAATTTCTACATCGTCGATTTGAAGAACATCGGCGGTCTCGTCAGCCCCGTCATCTTCGACATCGAATACACGGACGGCACGCACGAGATGATGCGCATCCCCGCGGAAATCTGGCGTTACAACAACACGGAAGTCTCGAAGCTGATCACGACGAACAAAGAGATACGTTTCATCTCGCTCGACCCGCGCCTTGAGACAGCCGACGTGGACATGGAGAACAACAGCTTCCCGCGCCGCCCCGTCAAGTCGCGCTTCCAACTCTTCAAAGACCAGCAGCAGGCGCCGCCCAACCCGATGCAACTGCTCGAACGCAAACAACCGTCGCCGACCCCGACGCCGACGAACTAAAGTATGAACGCGGAACGATGAACGATGAAGGAACAGACAAAAGTAGTTGTCTTCTATTCAGCGTTCATCGTTCCGCGTTCATCGTTTGATTTACAGGACGTTGATTTATGAAGTTTGCCGTTTACATCCTGAGTCTCGCTTTTGTCGTCGCCTGCGGCCTGTCGTTGTCGCGGGTGGTTCCCGTCGCTTCGGCGCACAAGTTCCACACGAGTTTTGCGGAGGCCGATTACAACGCGAAGGAAGCGTCGCTGCAAATCACGCTGCGGACGTTTCCCGACGATCTGGAAGCCATACTCGGCAAGCGCAGCGGCAAAGCTGTGCGCCTCGACCGGAAAAAGGAGACGGAGCCGCTGCTCGTCGCTTACCTGCAAGAAAGTTTCCAACTCAAAAACGCCAAGGGCGAGATCGTCAAACTCTCTTGGGTCGGCATAGACGCCGGGGTTGACAGCGCGTGGCTCTACTTCGAGGCTCCCATGCCCGAAGGCTTCGCGGGCGCGCAACTGCGCAACGAATTTCTCTTCGACCTCTACGAAGATCAAATCAACCTCGTCAACGTCAAACAGGACGACAAAAAGCGCGCCCTCACCTTCAAGAACGGCGACACCTTCCAGCCGCTCGCGCCGTGACGGCCGACCATTCAAGCGTGGA
>DASYMM010000265.1:0-2780 GCA_036009085.1 Pyrinomonadaceae bacterium
GGCAGAGGCGCGCCGAAGAGACGACGCGCGCGTCGAGCCACCGCACGCTCATCCGCGCCCCAACGCTTGCGGCGCACGAGCCGACGAACGCTCGCATTGAGACAACGCGCTTGCCGGCTTGGACTCATAAGTTGACCTCAACTTGTTGACGAAGGACTGTCGCATCATAACGCGAAATTTTATCGCCCTCTAGCGCGCGTCGCCGAATGTGTTTACAATGCGCGGCACTGCTACTTAAGGCGCGGCGGCGGTTCGCGGCTGCTGCCGGAAACGCTCGTCATCGAATTTCAAATGGCGACAGGTAAGTTCAACACTGGCGACTCCCGCCGCCAGCCTGACACCCTAGCGAGGAGACTCTCTATGCACACGTCCAAATACATCTCTACACGCGTCATCTTTTTCGCCTGCGCCCTCTTCGTCTTCACCAGCCCCTTCGCCCTCGCGCAGGAGAAGGAGAAGGAGAAGTACGACGTAAAGGCCAACTACGAGAAGCGCGAGATACGCATTCCCATGCGCGACGGCGTGAAGCTCTTCACCTCCGTCTATCTGCCGAAGGACACTTCGCGCAAGTATCCGATCATGTACAGCCGCACGCCCTACACCGTCGCCCCTTACGGCGAAGATAAATTCAAGGGACTGCTCGGCCCCTCCGAACACTTCATGCGCGAAGGCTACATCTTCGTCTATCAGGACGTGCGCGGAAAGTTTTTGTCCGAAGGCGAGTACATGGACGTGCGCCCGTACAAGCCGAAGAAGACGAGCCCCACGGACATAGACGAAAGCACAGACACCTACGACACCATCGAGTGGCTCATTAAAAACATCCCGAATCACAACGGGCGCGTCGGCATGTGGGGCATCTCCTATCCCGGCTTCTACACTTCGATGGGACTCTTGGGCGCGCACCCCGCGCTCCGTGCCGCCTCGCCGCAAGCTCCCATCGGCGACTGGTTCATCGGCGACGACTGGCACCACAACGGGACGACCTTCATCGCTCACACTTTGGGCTTTTTCGCCTCCTTCGGCCTGCCCCGCCCGCAGCCCTCGACCGAATGGGCAGACCCCGTCTTCAAACCCACCACCGCCGACGGCTACAAGTTCTTTCTCGAAACCGGCTCGCTCGCTAACGTCAACGAAAACTATTACAAAGGCAAGATCGGCTTTTGGAACGACATGTTGGCGCACCCGACTTACGACGATTGGTGGAAGGCGCGCAACGTCCCGCAACACCTGAGCAACATCAAGCCCGCCGTAATGACCGTCGGCGGCTGGTTCGACGCCGAAGACCTCTACGGCGCGCTTCATACCTACGAGGCGATTGAGCGCAAGAACCCCGGCATCAACAACACGCTCGTCATGGGTCCCTGGCTGCACGGCGGTTGGGCGGGCATGGACGGCGACATCCTCGGCGACATCAATTTCGGCGAGAAGACAGGCGTGTTCTATCGCGAGAAGATCGAGTTTCCGTTCTTCCAGTGCGTGTTGAAAGACAAGTGCGAGGAGAAGTTGCCGGAGGCTTACGTCTTCGAGACCGGGTCGAACCGCTGGCGCAAGTTCGACAGTTGGCCGCCGCAGACTGCCAGAGAGACCGCGCTCTACCTCGACGCAAAGGGCAAGCTCTCCTTCAACCCTCCCACCGGCGCGCCGCTCACCTTCGACGAATACGTGAGCGACCCGGCGCATCCCGTGCCGCACATCAACCGCATCACGCTCGGCATGACGGGCGACTACATGATTCAGGATCAGCGTTTCGCCACGCGCCGCCCCGACGTGCTCGTCTATCAGACCGACCCGCTCACAGCAGACATCACGCTCGCAGGCCCCGTCGCCGCCGCGCTCACCGTCTCCACGACGGGCACGGATTCGGATTTCGTCGTCAAACTCATAGACGTGTTTCCCGACGACACGCCCGACCCCAGCCCGAACCCGAAGCAACTGCGCATGGGCGGCTACCAGATGCTCGTGCGCGGCGAGCCGATGCGCGCGCGCTTCCGCAACAGTTGGGAGCGACCCGAGGCGATGGTGCCGAATCAACCGACGAAAGTGAATTTCGTGATGCCCGACACGAGCCACACCTTCCGCAAAGGCCATCGCATCATGGTGCAGATTCAGAGCACCTGGTTTCCGCTCGTTGACCGCAACCCGCAGAAGTTCGTCAACATCTACGAGGCGCGCGAGTCCGACTTCCAAAAAGCGACCCAGCGCATCTATCGCGCGGGACGATTGGGTTCACATTTGAAGCTGACCGTTTTGCCGCAGGAAGCGTCGCGTTAGGCAGAAGACTCACCACAGAGACACAGAGGACACGGAGAGGGCACAGAGACTTGGTTGATCTCTGTGCCCCTCACGTGTCCTCTGTGTCTGCGGTGGTGAATGCTTTACGGAAACCGCTACCACGGCACGCAGACGCAGTTGCGGCAGTTGGGCAGGAGGCGATAGAGGACTTCGTAGGCGAGCGTGTAGGCTTCGGGCGAGCGCAAGACCGTGTCGTCCTGCGCGGCTTGCGCGCCCACCAGCCCCGCGACGCGCGGCGCGACGCGCACGTACCAATACTTATTCGCGCAAAAAGAGTTGCCGCCCTCGTCTCTGACCGCCGACAACTCTTGTTCCAGCGCGGCGAGCGCGGGTTCTCTCTCGGTCAATATTTCCCACGTGATGACGGGCGCGAGATAACTTAGCGTTCCCGTGGAAGCTGTATGCGGCGCGGGGCGATCTGGTCGCGCATGGGAACCGTTGGGGCTTCCCGTTGCTGCTGCGTCGTCGTCGCCTCGTCGGGTGGG
>DASYMM010000266.1:0-4400 GCA_036009085.1 Pyrinomonadaceae bacterium
GGTCGAACGCACGGCGACGACGAAGCGCGGCTGCTGGCGTTCGCGCGGCGACATCACCCCGAGGCCGGTCTGTTAGCCGCGCGACGCGAAGAAGGCGAGCCGTCGTCCGTCGGGCGACCAGCGCGGGCGCGAGACGTTCCAGTCGCCGCCGAGGATTTGCTGTGGCGCGGGGCGCGGCGGCGTGGGGACAACTCGCTCATTTACGAGTTGCGCGCACCAGAGCGACGTGCGCGTCGTGTTGCCTTCCGTCGTCGAGACCGTGTAACAGATCGCGCTTCCGTCCGGCGCAATCTGCGCCTCGCCCACGCCCGCCACGCGCAGCGTATCAGCCGGCGTCATCCCGCGCGGTTGCTGCGCGGAGACGTAGATTGGCGAAAGGATGGCGCACAGAAGCGCGAAGTGTAGGCGTAAAGTTCTCATAGCATCGTTTGCAAAGTTTCGTTCAGCAGTTCCCACGCGCGGCGGACGTGTGCTTCGGTGGTGCGGATGTTGCCGACGGCGAGGCGCAGTGTGAACCGGTTATTCAGGCGCGTGTGGGAGATGAAGATCGAGCCGTTGGAGTTGACGGCGTGCATGAGGCGTTCGTTGAGCGCGTCGAGGCGTGCGGCGCGTGCGTCAGCGGTTTCGCCGTCTTCGGAGGGGCGGGCGCGGAAGCAGACGACGCTCAGAGGGACGGGCGCGAGCAGTTCCCAGTCGTCGGAGTCTTCGACCCACGAGGCGAAACTTCGGGCGATGCGACAGTGTTCGCGTATGCGCGCGGCGAGTCCTTCGTGGCCGAAGTAGCGCAGGATCATCCAGAGCTTGAGCGAGCGAAAGCGGCGACCGAGTTGGACGCCGTAGTCTGCGCCGTTCCTGACGCCTTCGGTTTCGGCGGCGGGCGTGCGCAGGTATTCGGGGACGAGCGAGAAGGCGCGATGCAGGACTTCGATGCGGCGGCAATAGAGGACGGAGAGATCAAACGGCGTGAAAAGCCACTTGTGCGGATTCAAAGTTAGAGAGTCGGCGCGGTGGCAACCGTCGAGGACGCGCGTGCGAAGTTCGGGCACGATGCCGGCCGAGCCTGCGTAGGCCGCGTCAACGTGCAACCAGAGATCGTGTCGTTGGCAGATGTCGGCAATGAGGCCGACGGGATCAATGCTCGTCGTCGAAGTGGTGCCGACGGTGGCGACGACGCAGAAGGGACGTATGCCGTTTTGCTTGTCTTCTTCGACGGCGCGGGCGAGCGCGTTCGTGTCCATGCGAAACTCCGCGTCGCAGGGAATTTTACGGAGCGAGCGTTGGCCGAGGCCGAGGGCGATGACGGCCTTGTCAATCGAAGAATGAGCTTGCTCGGAAGCATAGACGCGCAGGAGCGGCAAGTCTGCACGCCCGCTCAAGCCCTGTTCGCGGATGTCTAAATTCAGATGCTCGCGCGCGGCGGCGATGGCGTGGAGGCTGGAGACGGAGGCCGTGTCGTAGATGACGCCCGCAAACTCCGGGGGGAGCGCGAGCATCTGCCTGAGCCACGAGAGCGCGACTTCTTCGAGTTCGGCGGCGGCGGGCGCGGTGCGCCAGAGCAAGGCTTTCACGTCGAAGGTCGCCGAGAGGAGTTCGCCGAAGACGCCGGGCGCGGAAGTTGACGTGGCGAAGTAGGCGAAGAACGAAGGATGGTTCCAGTGTGTGAGCGCGGGCACGATGAGGCGGTCAACGTCTGCGAGGATCGCGTCCATCGGTTCGCCGTCGGCGGGCGGGGCTTCGGGCAGTTGCGCGATCAACTCGCGCGGCTTGACCTGCGCGAGCACGGGGCGCGTTTCGATGTCTTCAAAATAGTTGCTGATCCAATCAATGAGCGCGTGGCCGTGGCGGCGAAACTCCTCCGCGCTCATGTCGCCGGTCGTGGGCGGCGCGATGCCGTCCCGCTCGCTATTGTCGGTTTTCATGCGGGCATTGTAACGGGGAAGTGAGGAAAGGATGAAGTAGGAACGATGAACGATGAACGAAGACCAAAGCCTCTTGTCTTCATTCATCGTTCATCGTTCCTACTTTATCGTTTTAGGCCGCCAGTTCTTCTTCGGAGGGGAACTTGTGCGCTTTGCGTCCCGGCGGGCCGTCGAATTTTTTGGAGGTCTTGTAGAGTTCAAAGTGGCCGTCGGCGGCGTCGGCGGCGCAGCGCGTGCGGAGTTCTTGCATCTCGGCGGCGGACATGGGCTTGAACGCGCGCGCGATGCGTAAGTTTTGGCGCAGGACTTTGAGCGAGTCTATGCCGGAGACGGTCGCGGCGACGGGGAGACTCATCGCGTAGCGCAAAGCCTCGCCGATGGTGACGGCGCGACGTTTCACCGCCTCGCCCGTGCCGCCCAGACTCTTCATGCCGAGCGGGGCGATGCCGCGCCGCAGAAGTTCGGGCAACACTTGCTGCTCGAAACTGCGGAAGGTGGCGTCGAAAGGGTTGAGCGGCAGTTGGCACGTGTCGAAAGGGTAATCGTGCGCGAGCATCTTGAGATGTATCGCGGGGTCTTTGTGCCCGGTGAAGCCTACGAAGCGCACCTTGCCCTCGCGTTGCGCCTGTTCCAGCGCCTCGATGACGCCGCCTTTGGCGAAGTGTAAATCGGGGTCGTTGTCGTGGATCACTTCGTGGACTTGCCAGAGGTCTAGGTAATCCGTGCGGAGACGTTTGAGCGTCTGTTCGAGTTGGCGCATGGCCGTCTTGCGGTCGCGCCCGTGCGTGCAGACTTTCGACATGAGAAAGACTTTCTGCCGCAGGCCGCCCGCCAACGCTTCGCCCATCAACTCTTCACTCTGACCGTCGTGATACTCCCAAGCGTTGTCCATGAAATCTATCCCGGCGTCCACGGCTTCGCGGACGATCTGCAAAGACTCGCGCTTGGATTTCGTTTCGGCGATGTGCGACCCGCCGAGCGCGAGCGCGGAAACTTCGACGCCCGTGCGCCCGAGCGCGCGGCGCGGAACCTCACCGGAAGATTTGCTCTGAACCATAACTTGACGCCCTCCTCGATGCTCTCCTTCGTGGCCGGAGGCAACAAATAATTTGATTGATGAACGGTAAGACGGAGTATGCCACAGCGGAAGCGTGTCGCGGAAGATTTAATAGCACCTGAGAAAATCATGTAACCACAAAGGCACACGAAACAACACGAATCAGCACAAAACGTGTTCGTGTTGTTTCGTGTGCGTTCGTGGTGCAATTCTTTGCGCGCACGAGTCTTGTTCGTCGCTCTCAGTTAAAATGAAAACGGGAGGCCCAAGTGTGTTGAGCCTCCCGTCTTGTTGTTGTCGTCAACAACGCTGTCGCGTTTAGCGATAGACGTTTTCGCCGCGATGCGTGCGGAATTCGTTCTCGAAGTATTCGGCATCTTCATCCGAGCGGGCGTTGACGCCCATCACGATGCCGCCGTTGCGGACGCCTTCGTCGTAGACCTTCGCACGGTCTTCGGGAATGCCCGAACCGATGAGCGCGCCGATGAGTCCGCCCGTCGCGCCGCCCGCGCCCGCACCCGCCAGTGCCGCCGCCAACGGACCGGCGACGATCAAGCCCAAGCCCGGCAAGACGACCGACGTGCCGATGGCCGCAATCGCTGCGAGCACCGCGCCCGTCGTGCCGCCGATGGCCGCGCCCGCGCCCGCGCCTTCGAGCGCCTTGCTGCCGAGTTCTGTGTCAGCCGCGTCGTCCGATGAGAAGTGCGTCTTGCGCGTCTCGTCCGACATCAAGAGGTTAACGTCGTCTTTGCTGTAGCCGCGCGTGGAGAGCGAACCGTAGGCGCTCTCCGCGCTGTCGCGGTCGCGGAAAAGTCCCGTCACCATGCGATTCGATTTCTGTCGAGCCGCGCCCGTCGCGCTCTCAGCCGCGCCTTCGGTGCGCAGCGAAGTGTCGCCCGTCACAGTGCCCGTCGCTTCCTTGATGTCGCCCTTGGCGCGTTGACCGAAAGCCGAAACCTCTTCGCCGATGCTGTCTTTTTTATTGTCGTCCATTATTTTTCCCCTTCACTTGTGAATTGATAAGGACGGCTCTACCAGCGCGTCCTTTAAATTTTTGCCACTAACCGCTCCCGCCTTGTTCCGTAGGAGAGTAAATCGGGCAGCTTTATTTGTGGCGACTGATACGCGCCGCGCCTTTCGTTTACACGACTATGGACAGAAATACTGTCCGCGATTTGGTCTGTGTACGATTTTGCGTCTTAAAAATTGCTGCCGGGATGAAGATGGCAAAGCGCGTGCCGCTGATTTCAGAAAGACGTAAATCGTGAATCGTAAATAGAGAGGAACCGATTTTATCTATTTAATCCAAGTTGCTAGTTAGCAGTTTGCCAGTTCTTTGAGAAGCAAAGGAAAATCCCCTCCACTTCGTCGCCAAACGAAAGTAGGAGGGGAGCGGTGATCGATCACACGACCATAATTTATTG
>DASYMM010000267.1:0-2403 GCA_036009085.1 Pyrinomonadaceae bacterium
GCACGATGCAGGAGTTCGTCGTCCCCAGATCAATCCCGTAATTGATAAACTCGCTCATAGCAGTCTTCACACCCGAAACTCTATCGAAGTTATCTGCAATCGCTCATCGCTATAAACTGCCCTGCCCGACGACGACCTGCCCGTGCCGCACCACGCGCCCGCGCCACAGGATGATCGGCGCAACCATCTCCACGATCAACTTTCCTCCCGCGCGCGCATGCTCGTCAGGCACAACTTCGAGCACCTCGACGGCCATCCCCGGTTCATATTTTTGCCCCGTCAGATCAAGCGCGGCGAGTTCGCGCTCGGTCAGAAATTTTTGCAGGCGGCGCGCGATGTGCCGCAGCTTCGAGGCGACTTTTTCCGGCGGCAATCCGGCGAGCCAGTGTTCGAGTCGCCAACTTTCAATCGCCAGTTCGACGAGCGAGTCGAGCGGGACGTTGAGTTTGTCAGGAATTTCGTCAGGGAGTTCTTCGGCAGCCATTTTAGTTTAGACACTACCGGGGATCGCGTTCGCCTTGAACTACTAATCTATCACGGTTGCGGGCAGCTGCTTTTTGCCGTGTCACGGGAAGCTTCGCATCTTCCCAAGCCTGCAAGCCTCCTTCGAGCACGGACACGTTCGTAAATCCCAGAGCTTCAAGTTCGAGCGCGGCGCGCATGGCTGCTTCCATATCGCTGCCATAGAAAACGATCTGCTTATCCTTCGGCAGACGTTTCGCGCGGGCGGCGATTTGTCCCGCCGGGATCGAGAGCGCGCCCGTGATGTGCTTCGCATCATATTCATTTTTCGCGCTTACATCCACCACCACCGCCGTCTTCAAGATCATGCCGACCTCCAACATACCGGGCGGAGTGTGAAACACTAAACGCTTAGGGTTAAGCTCCGGTATCGGCGGCGTGTAGCGCGGCACGGCGACGTTGAAGTTAATCGGCGGCAGATTGTTGTACCGGCGCGAACCGGGGAGGCTGCTAAAGCACTTGCCGACGAAGACCGCGAACAAAAGCATCAGCACGGCCTTCGAGAACAGCCCGAGGCGACCCTCCGAGGTTTTCGACGCTTCCGCTTTCCGAATGTAATTTGTGAACAACTCCGGCTGCGCGACGGGCTTGCGATTGAGCGCGATGCGCAGTTGGTTTGCGTAGTCGCTGTCGGTCTTCTCCTTTCGTTCCTGCCCGTCGCCCGCCGCCGCGAGGTGTTCTTCGATCAGGAGGAGCGTCGCGCTGTCGGGCGGGGCGAGTTCCCACGCGCGGCGTAGCGTCTTTAATCTCGCAGCCGGTTCCAACCCGCTTTCAAACCCGTCGGCCAACTCGTCCAGACCATCGGCGGCAACCTCGAACATGCGCCGCGCCACGAGACTGCGCGCCCCGGCCAGTTCAAAAATCTTTTTGAGCGCGGGCTTCACCTCCGCGTCAAACTTGGCGAGCGCGGCGTGACACGTCGCACGCCGTTCGGCGATGCTTTGATTCGTCTTGACATGGTAGCGGTACAAGCGAAACGCTTCGGCAAACAACGACTCGAACTTGTCTTCGACGGGCGCGAGTATCTCGTTTTCGTATTCGTCGGCGAGCGTGGGCGGAAGATTGGAGCGGCGTATGACGTTGAGCGCGCGACGCGTGAGCGCGTGGTCTTCGCGCAGAATTCCATCCTTCGCGATTTCGGCGACGGGCGCGGTGACGAGTCGCCACGCGCGAGTGCGCAAGGTTTTCACTTCGCCGAAGGTCGTCACCTGCTCGAAGTCGCCTTTGAGGTCGGCGGCCACGAGCAAAGACCAGAACTCTTTCGCTTCGATCAACTCTTTCCAGAGCGCGTAGGTGCGCTGCCACTCGTCTGCGAAAGATAGCTTGGGGTCGAGTTGGAGCAGGACGGCGAGGGAAAGAAGCGCGATGTCGTGCCCGGTCGAGGGCTGCACTTCTGCGCGCAGGCGCGCGACGGATTCCTCTAGAGCCGGGAGCGTCGCGTCCGAGGCCGCAGCCTGCGGCGCGAAGAACCAGAAGAGGCGTTCGTAGATGCGCTGCGAAGGCTCTGCGAGCCGACTCAAGGCGTCGCGCACGCTCGTCTCCGTCCGCTCGCACGAACCGAGCCACGCGAGTTGATGCCCGCTCCTTGGCTCGACGCCCAACTTGATGGCGCGACGGATGCTTGAGGCCGCCGCGTAGATTTCCTTCTGCGTCGCATGGCACGACAAACCGAGCAGGCGATAAGCGTTCTGCGCGAGCGGCATCAATTTCCGCTTGTCGTGCGTCGCGAGTCGGGTTGTGCTTGGGAAATCGGAAGTCGTGGTCTGCATTAAAGATTAGGCCAAAACTACGGAGCATGTTTGACGAGACTAAAACCGGCGGACGCTTATCCGCCGGAGATGAATACCAGCGCGAAAGTTTACCACGAGGCAAAGCCGCGCC
>DASYMM010000268.1:0-15559 GCA_036009085.1 Pyrinomonadaceae bacterium
TAACGCTTGTCGTCGCCCGCCACGATGAACTCCAGACCGAAGCGCACCTCGCGTATGCGTCGAATCAAATTCTCAACTTCGGGCGGCTGCTCACGCAAAGCATCGAGCGTCGTCTCCATACGGTTGAGCGCGCCGTCGAGACTCAAATAGGAATCGCCGAGCGCGGTCGCTTCGATCTCGCCGCGCGTGTTCTTGCGCGCGAACGTTCCCGGCAGAATGGGGGCGCGTCCCTCTTCGCCGCGTTCCTGAAAGCCTTGCCAGAAGCGTTCGGCGAAGCGCGCCACGCGCCCGCCCGCGCGCGTCAGTTCCTTGTTCGCGTCAACGTCCGTGATGGGAAGCAACGCCATGTCGCGCAGCAAGTCTTCGACCTGATAGCTCGACACCTGATGGCCGAAATACTCCGCCGCTACGTCTTCAATCGCGTGCGCTTCGTCAAAGATAACCGCCGAGTAATCCGGCAAGACCTGACCGTACTCGCCGCCGCGCAGGGCGAGGTCTGCGAAGAAGAGATGATGATTGACGATCACGATGTCCGCATCCTGCGCGCGTTGGCGCATACGCGTGATGAAGCAGGGGTCGTAGTCCGGGCACTTTTGCCCCATGCAGATTTCCGAGCGCGCGTCTATGTGCCGCCAGAAGGAGAGGTTTTCGGGAAGCTGGACGAGTTCGGCGCGGTCGCCCGTCTGCGAATCGCGCGCCCAGTGGCGCACCTCTTCAAAGTGATCAACGTCGTCGAGTCCGTCGAGGATGGGCGCAGACTCGGCGCGCTTGATGCGTTGGAGGCAGGCGTAGTTGTTGCGCCCCTTCATGTAGGCGGCGGTGAATTTTTTGGGCAGCACGCGTTGCAGAAACGGAATGTCTTTTTCCATCAACTGCTCTTGCAAATTCTTCGTGCCCGTCGAGATGATGACGCGCTCGCCGCGCGCCGTGGCCGCCGCAATCGCCGGGACGAGATAGGCCAAAGTCTTCCCCGTGCCCGTCCCCGCTTCGACAAGGAGGTGGCGGCGTTCCTCGAAGGCGCGCAGCACGGCCTCGGCCATCTGTATCTGGCCGGGACGAAATTCGTAATCAGGATGCGAGCGCGAGATCAAACCCTCGCGCCCGAAAATCTCTTCCATACTTTTATCCGCGTGTGAGAACTAACGTCGGGTCGCCCGCTAACGTTTCCGGTTGACCTTGAGAGACTCGAAGAACGTGTTGCGCTCGCTGTTCGACGAGAGCGCATTCCAGAAGGCCAGGACAGCATAGGCTCTTCCCCCGTCGAAGACCAACCGGACGCGCCCCTGCAACTTGTCGAAGGAGAAGTCCTGTTCATAACCCGCCAGCCCGCTCATAGTCGCCGTGCGCTGCTCCGACATTTGGAGCGTCCCCGTCGCGCCGTGCGTTTTCATCTCCCGCTCGAAGCCTTCCGCGAAACCTTTCACGAAGCCCTCGAAGAACGTGCGCTTCGACATCTCGTTCATCGTCGCGGCGGGCAGGTCGTCCACGTAAGTCGCGCCATAGACGCCGGAGTCTGTGGGACTCATATAGGTTCGCACTGCTAGCAGCACGCCGTGCATGACGTCCACACGCTCCGCGCTCGCGCCCGGCTCGGCGGGCAGGAGCAGACTAAAGAGCGCGGGTTCGCCGACCTCGTAACGCGTCCACCCGGCAGGAGCGAGCGTATCGGCGACGGGCTTGACGGGAAGCGGCAGCAGCGGTGCCTGCGCGAGCGGCGGAGACGGCGACGGAGGCAAAACAACCTTCTCGTCCGCGCCCTTCTGCGCCTGCGCCGACACGGTTCCAAACGCCACGACAAAGAGCAGCGCGAGCGCGGGCTGGTAAAATTTTCGAGTTAATTTCATAGCGACCTCAAAACTCCCTCGCCTCCCGGCGACACTTCCAACACGCAGTTTCCGAACGCCCGACTTTAGATGCCGCACGGCGCGCGAAAATTTCCCGCGCTTCCGGGCGCGATGCTCATTTGCATTCTTCACACGGCGCGAGGTAGCGGCAAGCGCGCGGACTGAGCGGCTGCCGCAACAGGTCTGCGGCCTCCGGCGCAAAGAAACGCTTGCCCCAGGAGGCGCGTGCGAGCCGTCCCTCCACGGCAAAGAGATCGCCCTCGCCCGTCGCCGTAGAGATAATTTCTCCCTTCGCCGACAATTCCACATCGCGCATGTGAACCGGCAAGCTCGCCGCCACCGCCGCCTGCAAGAGCAGCAGCGACGCGAGCGCGAAAGAGGCCGCGCGCCCTTTCGTCCAGGCCAGCGTCGCCGCCCCGTAGATTAACAAAAACGCGACGTAGCGCGCATTCATGGATTTCGTCACCAGTAGATAAACGACGCACGCCGCGAACGCGAACGCGAAACCAAGCGCGACCAGATTTTGCGGCAGTCGCCCTTCCTGTTGCGGCAACCGCCACTCATCAGGCTGCGACAGTCGCCCTTCCCTCGACGCTTCATTCGACGCCTGCTCCGTCTCTCTCTCCGTCACGTTCTTCTTCGCCGGGCGCGCGAGAAAACTCAAGCCTGCGAGCGCGCCCGCCAGTCCCCAAAACAAGGGCGCACGCAGCAAGCCCGTGCGGATAAAACTGAACGACAGGGAGGCGTACATCTCCGCGCGTTCGAGCGTCGAGAGCGGCACGACCGCAGACGAAGCGGGCGCGGGCAGGTGCGGCGCGGGCGTGCCGTAGACTGCGGCGGCCAAGCCCTCCGCCATCGTTTTGAAGCGCAGAGGCCAATAGACTCCCGCCCACACGAGCGCGCCGACAAACGCCAGCAGAGCGGCACACGCCACGCACACGGCAAGCACCTGCCGCGCACGCCCGCGCCGCGTGTAGAACGCGCTCGTGGCGAGGATGAACGGTAGAGCGATCTCGTAAGTGAGCAAGGCGAGGAGCGCGCCGCAAGCTGTGACAATGTAGCCGCGCGCGGGTTTCGCGTTGAAGCGATGGCGCGCCCACATGCTCGCGCGCAGTTGCGCCGCGAGGAGCAGCAGCACGAGCGCGTAATTGAAAGTGCCCGACCAGAAGTTGAGCGTCTCAAGCAAGAGCGGCGACGAGAGCAGGACGCCCGCGAGCAACACGCCGCGCCTGCGCGACAGACCTGCGGAGACACAAGCCCAGACGAACACGGCCGTCGCGAAAGCGTGTGCGATTAAAGTTGCCGGGACGGGCGAGAGCGAAGCGCGCATCACGGCGCGATTCGACAGAGCGTAGGCAGGCACGGCGAGCAGGCGATAAAAACCGAAGTCGTGCCAGTAGGCGACGAAGCCGGAAGGCCAGCACATACGCGCGTAGACCGCATCGTCGGGAAAGAATCTGGGGTGCGGCGTCCAAGCCGAACTTGCGCGAACCAACAGGTAGAAGGGCACCAGCACGACCGCCGCCGAGCAGCAGAAACGCAACGCAGCCAGCAGTCTCTCATTCTCCCTGAACTGTCGCAGTTGAGTTTTGATCTTCGTCTATCGGGTCGAACAAAATCGTACGGCGTAGGCGACGCGCGCGTCGCGCGTCTAGATTGACGGTGGCGGCGGCGGCGTGAAAGCGGCCTCGGCTTGAAGCGTTCGGAGTTTGCTGTTGGCGGCGAAGCCTCGATAAATGTAGTAGAGCGCGAGGCCGTGGAAGGCGATGTTGAGCCACTGCTGCACGTAGAGGAAGAGCAGGCCGTCGAGCACATAGACGACCATCCCGAGCACGAAAGCCCACCCGAAGCCGCGTCGCGCCAGCAATCCCATGACGATGAAGAACCCGGCGACCATCGCATCGAGGATGAGGGCGATTCCGGTCGCTGCCCCGCCCATTCGTTCCGCCGCGACCGTGGCGACGCCGTCAATCAACTGCGTCAGGCCGAGACCGATGAGAAAGTTCCACTGGCCGTTTGCCAGCAGGATGATGGAATTGACGACCGAGAACCCGGCGATCCAGAAAAACCAGTTCGCCCCCGAGTGAGCCTGTCGCCGGTACTCGGCGGCGATGGCGGCGTCGGCTCCGGTCAATTTGTCGCCGGCCAGACCGTGCGTGGCCGCGCCTTCCCGCTGCTGTTGCGTGTCAGGTTGCATAAGTCTCCTTTGAAGTCAGATTGAGGCATGCGCCACGGCCAGTTCATGGAAGGCGCACGAGCGTCGTGTGTGGTCGGGAAAGTTTGGCAAACTTCAAACGCTAACTAAAAAAATCTTGTCGCGCGTGCGGCGCGTGCCGCGCGCGACGTTTAATCCGCGCCCATCGCTTCGGCACCGGGAATCGTGTTGTGCCGCAGACGGTTCGGGTAGAGCGGGAAGCGCGCGGCGAGTTCCGACACTTCGCGTTGGACTTTCGCGCGCACGTCCTCCGATTCGGGAGCGTGGAGAATTTCGGCGATGAGCCGCGCGACAGTTTTCATCTCCGCTTCGCCCATGCCGCGCGTGGTGAGCGCGGGCGTGCCGAGGCGTACGCCGGAGGTGACGAAAGGCTTGTTCGTGTCGAAGGGGATCGTGTTTTTGTTGACCGTGATGTTGGCCGCTTCCAGAGCCTTCTCCGCCACCTTGCCCGTGATGCCTTTGCCTCCCATAAACACGTCAACGAGCACGAGATGATTGTCCGTGCCGCCGGAGACGAGCCGGAACCCTTGCGCCTTGAGTTCCTCGGCGAGCACCTTCGCGTTCGACAAGACCGACAGTTGGTACTCCTTGAAGCCGTCGCCGAGAGCCTCGCCGAAAGCGACGGCCTTCGCCGCGATGATGTGCACGAGCGGCCCCCCTTGCACGCCGGGAAACAGTTTTTTGTTCACTTCCGCCGCGTGCTCCTCCTTGCAAAGAATGAGTCCGCCACGCGGGCCGCGCAGGGTCTTGTGCGTGGTCGTCGTGACGTAATCCGCGTGCGGCACGGGCGAAGGGTGGAGTCCGGCAGCGACTAGCCCCGCGATGTGCGCGATGTCGGCCATCACGCGCGCGCCGACGCTTCTGGCGATTTCGCCGATGCGCGCGAAATCAATCGTTCGCGGGTAGGCCGACGCGCCGCAGACGATCATCTTCGGGCGATGCTCTTCGGCGCGACGCGCGAGGTCGTCGTAATCAATCTGCTCCGTGTCAGCCGAGACGCCGTAGTCGTGTACGGTGTAGCTGATGCCGGAGAAGTTCATCGGGTGGCCGTGCGTCAGGTGGCCGCCGTGCGAGAGGTTCATGCCGAGGATGGTGTCGCCGTAATTAATCGCCGCGAGATAGACGGACATGTTGGCCTGCGCGCCCGAATGCGGCTGGACGTTCGCGGCGTCTGCGCCGAACAACTCTTGCGCGCGGTCAATCGCCGCCTGCTCCACCACGTCTGCAAACTCGCAGCCGCCGTAGTAACGCTTCTTCGGATAGCCCTCGGCGTACTTGTTCGTGAAGACCGATCCCATCGCTTCGAGCACGGCCTCGCTCACGAAATTCTCCGACGCGATGAGTTCCAGCCCCTCGGCCTGTCGTGCGACTTCGTTGTTGATGGCATCGCTGATTAAAGGATCAACTTCGGCGAGCGGCGCGTTCTGGCGGCGGTCGGTCATGAATTTTCTCCTCGAAGGTTTGTCTCTATGCTGGAAATTGTTAATTCGGCATGCGATGTTACATCACGTTTTCAAAGCGGCGCAATGAGGCTTCGGGCGAGCCGACGCGGCGCGGGCGTTTGCTTTGCACGCGCGGCTTGCGCGACAATGCCCGTTCCATTTGTGTGGCACGTTTTTCGATAAGGAGACTGGAAACAACTTTCATGCGCTGGTCAAACTATTTCATTCCCACTCTGCGCGAAGTTCCGGCTGACGCCGAAGTCGTCTCGCATCGCCTCTTGCTTCGCGCCGGCATGGTGCGCCAACTCGCCGCAGGCATCTATTCTTATCTCCCGCTCTCGTGGCTCGTCATGCGCAAGATCATGCAGGTCGTGCGCGAGGAGATGGACGCCATCGGCGGGCAAGAGTTTTTCCTGCCCGCTTTGAACCCGCGCGAAATATGGGAAGAGAGCGGACGCTGGACGGTGATGGGCGACAACATGTTTCGCCTCAAGGATCGCAAGGGCGCAGACCTCTGCCTCGGCATGACGCACGAAGAAATCTTCACCTCCATCTCACGCCACGAACTGCGCTCTTACAAGCAACTCCCGCAGGTCTGGTATCAAATCCAGACGAAGTTTCGCGACGAAGCGCGCCCCAAGTCGGGCGTCCTACGCGTCCGCCAGTTCATCATGAAGGACGCCTACTCGTTCGACGTTGACGCGGCGGGACTCGACAAATCTTTTGAAGCTCAACGCGAAGCCTACATCAAAATCTTCACGCGCTGCGGCCTCAAGTTCGTGAGCGTCGAAGCGTCTTCGGGCGCGATGGGCGGCTCGGCGTCCACAGAGTTCATGGTCAAAACCGAGGCGGGCGAAGATTTGATCGCGACCTGTGAGAGTTGCGACTACGCGGCGAATTTGGAGAAAGCCACATCTCGCATCGCATCTATCACAGACCAGACGGCGACCACCGACGCGCCCGAAGAATTCCCCACGCCCGGCGTCCGCACGATTGAAGATTTGATCACTTTCCCCGGCGGCGCGGCGGCAGACCGACAGATCAAAACGCTCGTCTATATCGCCACGAACGAGGCGGGCGAAAACTACCCCGCGCTCGCGCTCCTGCGCGGCGACCATCAACTGCACGAGACGAAACTCTCCGATTCGCTCGGCGCAATCGCCGTGCGTCCCGCCCACCCCGAAGAGATACGCGAACTGCTCGGCGCGGGCGCAGGCTCGCTCGGCGCGGTCGGCGCGAAAGAGAAGGCCAAAGCCGCCAAGCAAGAACTTCGCATCGTTGCAGACCGCGCGCTCAAAGGTCGCACGAACATGACGACCGGCGCGAACAAAGACGACCACCACTTGCGCGGCGTCAGCGTCGAGCGCGACATCAAACCGGACTCGTGGGTTGACTTGCGTACGGTCGCGTCCGGCGAAGCGTGTCCGAACTGCGAGGCGGGCGTGCTGGAAGTCTCGAAGGCGCTCGAAATCGGGCACATCTTCAAGCTCGGCACGAAGTATTCCGTCTCGATGGGTGCGTCGGTGCTGGATCAGAACGGCAAGGAAGTGCCCGTCGTGATGGGCAGCTACGGCATCGGCATCGAGCGCATCATGGCCGCCGCCATCGAACTCCACCACGACGCCGACGGCATCATCTGGCCGCGCGCCATCGCGCCCTTCGACGTGGTCGTCACCGTCACCAACATCAAGCAGCAGGAGTTGACTGACGCGGGCAAGCAACTCTACGCGGACTTGCGCGCCGCCGGTCTCGAAGTTTTGCTTGACGACCGCGACGAGCGCGCGGGCGTCAAGTTCAAAGACGCAGACCTGATCGGCATCCCCTACCGCATCACCGTCGGCAAAAAGATCGCGGACTCCACGGTCGAACTCTTCGACCGCGCGACGAAACAGTCCACCGACGTAAAACTCGACGAGGTGGTCGCACGCATCCAACAACTCGCGCTCGCGGGGAGTTGAAGACAGGAAGATTCACCGCAGAGACGCAGAGGGGGCACAGAGATCAATCAAGTCTCTGTGCCCCCTCTGTGTCCTCTGTGTCCTCTGTGTCCTCTTGTGTCTCTGTGGTGAGTGCCTTTACTTTCGCAAACCCTCAGTTCATCACTTCGTTAATCAACAAGGTGAGCGCGTTGTCTTGGAGCGTCTTGTTGCTTTGGAGGTCGCTGTGGAGGTCGCAGGCGAAGACGCCGTAGGCGATGGGGAGCGGGGTGTTGAAGAAGGAACTGTGGCGCGGCGCGTCGAGGCGTTCGCCTAAGAGCGAGCGACGCGTGACGCGCCCGTCGCCCGGTTCGTACATGGCGCGCGTCACTTCCTTGCGTTTGATCTTGCGCCCCGCCGCGTCGCGCAACTCGCGCGGCTCTGTGAGCGTGCGCCAGAGCCCGCGTTTTTCGTCGCGTAGGATGACGGGCGCGTTCAGCGTCTCTTCGCAATCGCCGCCGAAGGTGTAGAGCGCGACGGGAAGCGTGTCGAGCATGGGCGCGTGCGCGTCGAGCGCGGCGTGAAAACGGCGTGCGCGTTTGAGGACGACGGCGAAATAGGCGTCGAGTTCGGCGAGCGTGGCGCGTTGGGGCGCGCCTTCTTCGTCGCGCACGCGCCCGCGCTCGTAGCGCACGCGAAACTCCGCGTTGTTGATCGGCGACCAACCGTACTTGCGCCACACTTCGGGGTCGTAAAAATCAACTTCGAGCGGCTGTAGGTTTTGATCCAGAAAGCGGACGTTTTCGGGATGCGGCAGCAGTTGGAAGATGGAGGGAATGGTGATGGCATCCTCGCGCGAGAGTTTGTTGAAGAGACGCACGCGGCGACGCAAGCCCTCGTTGATCGAATAGCCTTCGAGCAGCGTGGCGAAGGCTTCCATCGTGCCTTCGTTGGGCGTGCCGAACATGAAAATCTTGTTGATGTGGCGCGCGCCCGTCCACGTCGGCTGCGGCGCAACGGCGTCGTCCGCGGGCAAGTCCGCGTCTCCGTACATGGCTGCGTAGCGCGCGACGAGGCCGCCCATCGAATGCGCGATGATGTTGAAACGCAAATCGGGGCGACCGAGCTTTTGTTTCAACTCTTCGACGCGGCGAAAGAGCAGTTGCGCGGATTCGACGTTATCCCGCCGCCAGTCGTAAGGGAAGACGTAGAACGTGTCGCGGTCGCCGTCTGCGGGCGGATTCTGCCAGTCGCCGTCGCGGTAGTTGCCGAAGCGTCGGAGCGCGTTGAGGAGTTCGTAATAGACGTAGATGTCGGGCGCGAGCCGCGCGAGCTTGGCGGTGACGACGATGCGCTCGGCGACGAGTTCGTCGCGGTTCGAGGCGAGGTCGGGAGTCGTCGGCAGACTCAGGCCGTCGGTCGAGGAACGGAAGGCCGAAGGCCAGACGATTTCGCGCGTCTGCCGGTTCATCAGTTGCGAACCGAGTATGCCGGGGATGACGATGACCGGGAGTTTATCTTTGCGCGCACGCGCCGGGGCGAAGATGCGTTCGAGGTCGGGCGTGCGCCGCGCGCCGCAGCCCGTGGAGGAAATGATGAAGGATGAATGCAGAATGATGAAGAGAAAGAAAGCGGCTTTACGGTTTTTATTCATCATTCATCATTCCGCGTTCATCATTTCGCTTCCGCCGTTCCATTTGCGGTTGATCAAACTCGCGACGAAGCCCGCGCCGAAGCCGTTGTCAATGTTGACGACCGTGACGTTGGAAGCGCACGAGTTGAGCATGCCGAGGAGCGCGGCGACGCCGCCGAACGACGCGCCGTAGCCGATGCTCGTCGGCACGGCGACGACCGGCACGCCGACCAGACCGCCGACCACCGAAGGCAGCGCGCCCTCCATCCCCGCCGCGACGACGACGACGCGGAACGCGCGCAGGCGTTCGCGCTCTGCAAGCAGACGGTGAATCCCCGCCACGCCCGCGTCCCAGATGCGCGCCACGCGATTGCCCATCGCCTCCGCCGTCAACGCAGCCTCTTCCGCCACGGGGATGTCGCTCGTGCCCGCCGTGACGATGCCGATCTCGCCCACGCCGAGTTCCGTGCGGTCGCGCCGGATGCGAATCATGCGCGCAGACTCGTGCCATTCGGCGTCGGTCGCGATGTTGCGCACCTCGCCGTAAGTCTCCGCGTCCGTGCGCGTGATGAGAACGTTCGGCGCGCGCGCGACGAGACGTTCGACGATCTCACAGATTTGCGTGCGCGACTTCCCCGCCCCGAAGACGACTTCGGGAAAACCTTGCCTTGCCGCGCGCGCATGGTCAACGCGCGTGTGCTCTATGTCTTCAAAGTGAAGATTGGCGAGCCTGCGCGCCGCCTCCGCCGTCTGCAACTCGCCCGTCTTGTGCGCGGAGAGCAGTTGTTCGATTTCGCGTAAATCCATCTGTGTTGAAGTGTTCGTTTCCCTGTTGGCGTTCGCGTCCATTCTAGCATGACCGAAACATAGTTAACGGCGCGGCGTAAACTTTAGTTGTGTCCTAATTTCAGTTCAACTTTCTCTGCGCCCCTCTGCGGCTTGGCTCCGCGCCTGCGGCGGTGAGCGCTTGATCAACCAACACTCACCGCAGAGATGCAGAGAGGCGCGCAGAGGGGGCGCAGAGAGAGTTCAAATCAGGACACGACATAAATTTTAGTTCGCCGGTGCAAACGCGCGGCAACTTCAACCGGAGACAGAGGAGGGCGTCCGTGGCACTTTTCATCGAGAGATATTTCGCGATCAGCTTGTTTGTCGTCGGCCTCTCGCACATCGCGCTCGCGCGCGAATGGCGCGACTTCTTTCTGCTATTGAAACGAACGGGCGTGGCCGGAATTATCATCGCCATGTATACCTTCCCGCTCGGGCTGCTCGTCGTCCTCGGGCATAACATCTGGACGCTCGATTTGCCCGTCATCGTCACCGTCTGCGGTTGGGGTATGATGCTCAAGAGCGCGAGCTACGCGCTCTTTCCCGGTCAGGCCGAACGCATGATCCCTTCGGGCGCAAACGCCCATCTCAAGTACCGCGCAGGGGGCTTCGTGGCGTTAGCGATTGGCGCGCTTTTGCTTTACCATTCATTTTTCCGCGCCCAGTAAAATTCGCGAAATTCGCGAAACTCGCAGACGACGGCGCGGCGCACGACTTATGGAATTGACCCTTGCCATCACGGGCGCATCCGGCGCGATTTACGCGCAACGCACGCTCTTCCAACTCGCTTCGAGCGGCGTGGTCGAGCGCATCAACTTGATCATGTCCGGGGCGGCGCACACGGTCGCACGCGTCGAACTCGGCGCAGACCTGCGCGAGGGCGACGCGCGCACGATCAACGAATGGATCGGACTCGCGCCCGCGTCGAAGCTCGTACGCCTGCACCGGCTCGACAACATGGCGGCCACGCCCGCCTCAGGCTCGCACCCGCAGGCCGGCATGTTGATCGTCCCCTGCTCGATGGGCACGCTCGGCGCAATCGCTTCCGGCGCGGGCACGAATTTGATTCACCGCGCGGCGGACGTGACTTTGAAGGAAGGACGCAAGCTCGTCATCGTCCCGCGCGAGTCGCCTTATAATGCGATCCACTTGGAGAACATGCTGCGCCTGTCGCGTGCGGGGGCGCGGATTCTGCCCGCCAGTCCCGGCTTCTATCATCGCCCGCAGAGCATCGAGGAGTTGGTGGATCACTTGGTCTTCCGCATACTCGATCAATTCGGCGTGCCCCACTCGCAGCGCACGCAATGGCAGGGCGACCCGACGACGACGGCGACGACCGGCGCGCCCGTCGCAATCGAAGGCGACTAAACTTGGCACTATGCGAGGCGGCGACACGTTGAGTCGCGAATTGCAAAATTTTATAACCGTGCGTAACGGCGCGAACTCTTACTCTGCGTCAACTCTGCGGTTTGGCTCCGCGTCTCTGCGGTGAAAGCTTTCGTCCTGAGCCGCTTTCGCCCGCGCTCTTGCTGGCATCAATCTTGCAATCTATTTTCGCGACGGAGTAACCGACGACCGATCAACTTTCGATGAGTTCAGAAGCAACCAACACGACGACCGCCGCGCGCAACCTGCGCACGACGCTCGAAATGATCAAGATCGAGCACACGCTCTTTGCGCTGCCCTTCGCGCTGCTCGGCGCGGTGCTCGCGGCGCGCGGGCTGCCCGGCCTCTGGCAGTTGCTCTGGATCACCGTGGCGATGGTCGGCGCGCGCTCTGCCGCGATGGCCTTCAACCGCATCGCCGACCACAAGTATGACGCGGCCAACCCGCGCACGAGCGGGCGTGCGATCCCTTCGGGCGCGCTCTCCCTGAAATTCGCCTGGGCGTTCACGCTCGCTTCGGCGGCTCTGTTCTTCGTCGCCTCGGCGATGCTCAATCCCCTCGCGCTCCTGCTCTCGCCCGTCGCCCTCGCCAGCGTGCTTCTTTACTCCTACACGAAGCGTTTCACCGCGCTCTCGCATCTCGTGCTCGGCTGGTGTCTGGCAATCGCGCCGACGGGCGCATGGATCGCCGTGCGCGCCGCGCTCGATAGCCCCGTGCCGCTCCTGCTCTCGCTCGTCGTCCTGCTCTGGACAGCCGGATTCGACGTGCTCTACGCCTGTCAGGATTACGACTTCGACCGCGCCGCAGGCTTGCGCTCGATCCCCGCACGCATCGGCATCCCCCGCGCCCTCTGGATTTCCAGACTACTGCACGCAGGCGCGTTCGCCGCGCTCGTCGCCCTCTACCTGACGGCCACGCCCGGCGCGTTCGCGCTCGCCGGTCTCGCCTCGACCGGCGCGCTCCTCGTCTATCAACACACGCTCGTTCGCGCAGACGATCTCAGCCGCCTGAACGCCGCGTTCTTCACCACGAACGCCTTCGTCAGCGTCATCCTTTTTATCACCTTCGGCGGCGCGGTCTTCTTCGCGAAGCTGTGAGTTTTCAGGATTGTTCGTGAATTAACCTGAAAGAAGAGATTACTTATGAGCGCAACTTTAACTACCACCGAACGCGAACCGCTCGTCCTGCGATTTAGTCCACGCCTGAAGCAAATGAGCGACCACGAGTTCTACGAATTCTGTCAACTCAACCGAGATTTGCGCCTCGAACTCACCAGCGAAGGAGACCTGATTATTATGCCCCCGACTGGTAGCAAGACTGGCATACGCAATTCAAGGCTGCATTTAAGACTCGCGGGGTGGGCGGAAAAAGATGGCACGGGTCAAGCCTTCGATTCATCTGCGGGGTTCACTCTTCCAAACAGCGCGAAGCGTTCGCCGGATTTTGCGTGGGTCAATAACGAAAGGTGGAATGCTTTAACGGAGGAGGAGCAGGAAGAGTTTGCGCCGCTCTGCCCGGACTTCGTTGTCGAACTTCGCTCGCGTACAGACATACTCGCAAACATTCAGCGCAAGATGGACGAGTACATGGCGAACGGCGCACTACTCGGCTGGCTCATTGATCCTCAAGAGCGACAAGTCTATGTCTATCGCTCTGGCGCAGCCGTCGAGAAATTGGAAAACCCGCAGACGATTTCCGGTGAACCGTTACTGCGCGGGCTGGTACTCAACCTACAAGAAATTTGGGATTGAACAGACTAAATACTGAATATGAATTTTTCACACGACCCACAACTTAACCGGCTCGCCGCCAAAGTCGAAGCGGGCGAGCGTCTGTCTTTCGCGGACGGCATGGCTTTGTATGCGACGGACGATCTGGCTGCGCTCGCGAAGTTGGCCGACACGGTGCGTCGTCGCCTGCACGGGCGGCGCACGTATTACAACGTCAATCGCCATTTCAACTACACGAACGTCTGCTACGCCGATTGCAAGTTCTGCGGCTTTTATCGCACGCCGCGCATGCCCGACGCTTACACGCACAGCGTCGAAGAAGGCGTCGCCGTGGCGGGCAAAGCCGTGGCCGAGGGCGCAACCGAGTTGCACATCGTCGGCGGGTTGAATACGAAACTCCCTTTCAAGTACTACACGGATTTGCTCGCGAGCCTGAAGCGCGCTTACCCGCGCCTGCATCTGAAAGCCTTCACAATGGTCGAACTCGATCACATGGCCGACTTCTACAAGATGCAGGACGAAGACGTGATCGCTTCGTTGAAAGAGGCGGGGATGGATTCGTGTCCCGGCGGCGGCGCGGAGATTTTTCGCGAGCCGACGCGCTCCAAGATTTGCGCGCACAAGACGGACGCCGAACGCTGGCTCGCGCTCGCGGGCAAAGTCCACGCCGCCGGCCTCAAGACCAACGCGACGATGCTCTACGGCCACATCGAATCTATCGAAGACCGCGTGGATCATTTCGTGCGGCTGCGCGAGCAGCAGGATTTGAGCGGCGGCTTCCAGTGCTTCATCCCGCTCGCCTTCTACCCGGAAGGCACGAAGCTCTCGGAGTGTCCGGGGCCGTCGGGCGTGGATTCTTTGAAGACCATCGCCGTCTCGCGCCTCATGCTCGACAACTTCACGCACATCAAAGCCTACTGGGTGATGCTCGGCAAGCGTCTCGCGCAGGTCGCTTTGCACTACGGCGCAAACGATCTGGACGGCACGATCACGGAAGGCGGCGAACTCACCGAAAGCTACTCGGTCGAGTCGAACAACGAAGTGCGCATGAACAAAAACGAGATCGCCGCGCTCATCGAAGACGCAGGCTTCGAGGCCGTCGAACGCGACACGCTCTACAATCCAATCGAGGAGATGACGGCAGCGTAAGGCGCGTCTGCTTCTTCTTTGCGTCTTTGCGCCTTTGCGTGAGATTAAGTTTTCACGCAAAGGCGCAAAGACGCAAAGGAAAACTAAGAACGTGAGGAAGTTGAAAGTGACAACGACTGAGATCGAGCCGACGCAGAGGTTTACCGAGCGCGTGGCGAATTACGTCGCTTATCGCCCGGGATATCCGGCGGCGGTCTTGGAGTTTATGCGCGCGGAGTTGGGATTGAGTCCGTCTTCGATCATCGCCGATGTCGGCGCGGGAACGGGCATCTTGACGGAGATGTTTTTGCGGAACGGCAACACGGTCTTCGCGGTCGAGCCGAACGAGGCGATGCGCGCCGCCGCGGAAAATTCGCTCGGAGCGTTTCCGAATTTCAAGAGCGTCGCGGGGACGGCAGAGGCGACGACGCTCGATGAGCGCAGCGTTGATTTCGTCACGGCGGCGCAGGCTTTTCACTGGTTCGATGCGGAGCGTGCGCTCAAGGAATTCGCGCGCATACTGAAAGACGGCGGGTGGGTGGCGTTGCTCTGGAACATGCGCCGCACGGATTCGACCCCGTTCCTTTGCGAACTCGAACGCATCCTGCGCGCTTACGGCACAGATTACGAGCGCGTCGCCGCCGACAATCCCGGCGAGGAATTGATGCGGCGAGTTTTCCCGCGCGGCTTCGGCACGAAGATGTTTCGCCACGAGCAGATTTTCGACTACGTGGGCTTGCGTGGCCGCTGGCTGTCGGCCTCCTACGTGCCGCTCGCCGGTCACCCGAATCACGAGCCGATGTTCGACGCGCTCCGACGCGCCTTCGACCAGCACAACACGAACGGCACCGTCGCCATCGAATACGACACCGTGATTTACTACAGCCAACTTTCAGAAGCTTAGCGAAACCACTCCCGATTCGCGGACACTCAAACGACTGACAACTGACACGGACAACTGACAACTTATTTATGACGACCGACACACAGACGCAAACCATCACCGTCGCGCACTCGCCCGACTCGGACGACGCCTTCATGTTCTACGGACTCGCCACCAACAAGCTCGACACCGGCAGCCTGCGTTTCACGCACGTCCTCGAAGACATACAGAGTTTGAACGAGAAGGCCATGCGCGGCGTCTATGACGTGACGGCCATCAGCTTTCACGCCTACGCTTACATCGCGGACGCTTACGCGCTCCTGCCGCACGGCGCGTCAATCGGCGACAACTACGGGCCAATCGTCGTCGCGCGCGAAGCCTTGAAGGCCGAAGATTTATCTAAGATAAAAGTCGCCGTGCCGGGCAAGCTGACGAGCGCGTTTCTCGCTCTCAAAATTTTCGAGCCGTCGTTTGAATATGAAGTAGTCCCTTTTGACCGCATCATCGAAGCCGTGCAGCAGGGACGCGCGGACGCCGGGCTGTTGATTCATGAA